>NZ_JAAKEF010000024.1:0-25426 GCF_011039055.1 Adlercreutzia sp. ZJ154 | reverse complement strand
GCAATTCTTATATTCCTTTTAGGTGTGAAGTATCTGCCCTTAAAAGATAAGACTGAATAGGCACTATATAACTGACAACTTTCTCTCTCCTGTCATCCCGGCTGCCTACCCCTCTAGGGCAGCCGGGATATAAATTAGAAACTTATTATTTGAGGTGAGTAATAAAATGAAAAAGTCTATCCTCACCGTTTTGGTAATGATTGTGTTCGGGGCCGTTATTTTAGGCGTAGGCTTTGTAGCCGAGCCGAAGACATCCATCCAACCTATAAGCGCAACTTCACCTTGTCCTGTTACAGGATGCGCATCTGGTGTATGTCATGGCTTTGATGATGTACCCGCACCAGATGGCATACACGAGATGGCTTGCCCAGAAGCAAGTTGTACGTCTGTTGAGTGTCATGCGCTAGATACGCTTTATACGCGATATCACCAAGCAAGCGATGCGTCTCTTAACATATGGATACTAATGCCGGTTGTGCTAGTCGTGTCTCTTGTTGTTATAGTGCGCCTGTTTTCCAGAGGAAGAGAAGATAAGGAGGCATCAAATGACTAAACGAACAGTTATAGTTGATGTGGTTTTGCTTATCTTGTATCTTGTGTCTGCCTTTCCTGTAATAACAGGCATTCCTCTGCATGAATGGATAGGCATATTTGCAACGCTTGCACTTATCGTTCACTGCGCAAAGCATGGCATAGCTAATAAACAATCTTTATCTAGCAGCGCCAAAATTGGCAGGCTTGTACTCAATGTCTTAATAGCCGCATCTCTTATTGTGTGCGCGGTGTCGGGAATTATGGTTTCAGGCACAGTGTTGTTAACATTTGGTCTATATGCAGATGGATACTACTTTTGGGACCCGCTGCATGCGATATCCGCAAAAGTGTTTATGGCATGTTTGTTCGTACATATAGTGATAAACATAAATGTTGCCCGTCATCTTTGGAAAACCGATACACATGCATCTACAACAGGAGGCATTAATGCTAACAACTCATGACGCATGGCAAGTTCGCGCAACTATATGTGAACTTTTATCAATTAGTTTTCGCTACCCTAATATAGAACTTGCAGAAGCTGTTACTAGTAAACAGTGGAGAGATGCTGCATTAGAGATTACCGATGCGCTTAATCTAAATTGGCAATACGAAAACATAATTGAAAACGATGCAGAGGTTTTTCTGCATACGCTAAGAGTTGAAGCAACACGCATGTTTATAGGTTTGCCTGTAATAGTGTCTCCATATGAAGGAATCTGGCGGGCAAAAGACGACGGTGTACAAGGGCTTTTGTTTGTGAATCCGCATTCTATGGATGTGGAGCGGTTTTGCAAAGCATGCGGGCTTGGTCAACCCGAAGGCACAAACGAGCCGCTAGATCATATTGCTAGCGAACTTGAACTTCTTGAGTATCTAGCCCTGCTTTGCACTGCAGAAGACACGCAAGATGCAAACGAAAAGTCTAGCGAAAATTCCCAAGCAGATTTCCCCGGAGGATGCGCGTGTGCGGCTTATAAGCAATTTATGGAAGAACACGCGCTAACATGGATGCCTCGTTTTTCAGATAAGGTATGCGAGCAAACTCGCATACCTTTCTACAGAAATGCAGCATCACTTTTGAAGTGCACTCTTGGGGCGCTGTATTAATTCGCACATAGCCCGAAAATACTATAGGTTTACCAATACGATACATCTTGATGTCAGATTTCGATATCAAGTACTTCCCCGCAGACCAATGAATGACTATACACTTATATGATATTCGAAACACGCATAAAGCGCTGCAGGAAATGTCGTTTGTCAAATGGCAAACTTTGCAGCTTTCCGATGTTAATATGGTTGTAATCATTCAACTCCTGAAAGGGAAGCACATGAAAATCATAGATAGCGACTTCCACACCAAGATAGATGCCTACATTGAAGAAAATTGGGATGCGTGCCTTGCCGACATAACTAGTCTGGTAAAAATTCCCAGTGTTGAAGATTTAGACAAAGCTGAAACAGGCGCGCCGTTTGGTCCCGGACCGCGCGCCGCACTAACCGAAGCGCTATCTATTGCCAAGCGTATGGGCTTTGCCACTACCGATGTGGAGGGCTACGCCGGCTTCGCCGAGCTTCCCGGCGCACACGAAACGCAGTTGGGCATAATCGGTCATGTAGACGTAGTGCCCGATGGACCGGGTTGGCATTTCCCGCCGTACAATGTAACCGAGAAGGATGGATACCTTATAGGTCGCGGTACACTAGATGACAAAGGTCCGCTTATGGTGTGTCTGTACGCCTTGAAATTCTGGAAAGATCAGGGCAAACAGTTGCCTTATACCTTCCGATTCATTTTTGGTGCAAATGAAGAAACCGATCTGATGGATGTAGAGCATTACCGCAAAACATACACCGACCCTGAGTTTTTATTTACGCCAGATGCAGAATTCCCGGTATGCTACGGCGAAAAGGGTGGCTTCAACGCAAACATAACAAGCAAGCCAATAACCGATGGTGTTATCGCAGAGTTCACAGGCGGTGCAGCTACTAATGCAGTACCGGGCGAAGCCATAGCGCTGGTACACGCAAATGCCGACGAACTGCCTGCATCAGATGGCATAACCGTAACATGCGAAAATGACACTTGCGCACGCATACACGCGCAGGGCAAAAGCGCGCACGCCAGCACGCCGGAATCGGGCAAAAGCGCTATAGCTATGCTGGTGAATTATCTGCTAGAAAATAATCTATGCAACGAAGTTGAACGCGAATTTTTGGAAACCGACAAAAAATTATTAGACCATACAGATGGTAGCGGCGTTGGCATTGCTACGCATGACGACTACTTTGGTCCGCTAACCGTTGTTGGCGGCACCATCAAAATGGACAACAACCGCTTCATACAAACACTAGACAGTCGCTTCCCCACTTCAACCGATGGCGATAAGCTGCTAGCTCAACTACGCAAAGTATTCGAACCCATAGGTGCTACAGTGGAAAACACTATGCTGTTGCCGCCTTTCCTAACCGATCCAAACAGCCCTGAAATACAGGCGCTCAGCGAAGCTTTCAACACTATAACTGGTGAAGATCGTAAGCCGTTCACCATTGGTGGCGGCACATACGCGCGCGAATTTAAGCGCGGCGCAAGTTTCGGAGTAGAGATGCCTTGGATAGAAAACCCAGATTGGGTGGGTAGCATGCATGGTCCCGACGAAGGAATAAGCATTCAGCAACTAAAAACAGCATGGAAGATATACGCACTAGCATTCGGCAAACTTTGTGAGCTTGACCTGTAGGGAGTATTATGAACTTTATAATGCGCTGGTTGATAACAGCTATAGCTGTAGGTGTAGCAGTTTGGGTAGTGCCCGGAATAACTATTCTAAGCAACGATAGCTCTTGGATAGCCATAGCCATATTTGCATTATTCCTGTCGCTTATAAATATGAGCATAAAACCGATTCTGCAAATTCTTAGCTTGCCAGTAACGGTACTTACGCTGGGGCTTTTTTACATTATAGTAAACACGTTTCTGCTATACATTGCCGCATGGCTAGCAAACGGCATATTCCAAGTAGGCTTCTACATCAGCGACTTTGGCTGGGCATTCCTTGCATCCATCATAATAAGCATAGTATCAGCCCTACTAAATGGGCTAATAGGCAACGATTCCAACTCGGAGAGTAATTAGCCACAAGCTAACCTACAGCAAACGTAGGTTAGCTTCTTTAAGTTGACGTCCGGTTACTTCATTTGGCGCGCCAGTCATTGGATCACTTGCGCTGCTTGTCTTCGGGAACGCAATAACGTCGCGAATAGAATCTTTGCCCGCCAGCAGCATAACCAAACGGTCAAGCCCAAGCGCAATACCACCATGAGGCGGACAGCCCAGTTCTAGCGCATGAATCAGGTGTCCAAATTTTTCATCTATCTGCTCGTCGGTTAAGCCAAGCACACGCAGCACGCGGCGCTGCTCTTCGGCATTATGAATACGAATAGAGCCGCCGCCCATTTCGTAGCCATCCATAACAACATCGTATGCATAGCTTTTCACATCTAACGTATCGCTTTCCATGCGATCCATATCTTCGTTCACAATTTTGCTGAACGGATGATGCTCAGCAGCATATTTCTTCTCGTCTTCGTCGTAGCGGAACATTGGGAAATCGACCACCCATAAAAGCGAATGACCTTCGCGCGGTATGTTCAACGCATCAGCCATATGCAAGCGCAGCGCCGACAAAACAGCATTTGCAACATCGGGAGTGTCGGCTGCAAACAACAGCAAATCGCCCGGCTGCACATCCATTTCGGCTTTCAACGCTGCAAATTCTTCGTCGCTAAAGAATTTAATAATGGGGCTTTTTTCCTCGCCTGCGGTGGTGAAAGCAATCCAAGCCATACCCTTTGCGCCGTTCGCTTCGGCAATAGATGCAAGTTTCTCTACATCGCCACGGCTCCAGTCGCCCGCACCTTTGGCGTTGATGCACTTCACAATGCCGCCGTTTTGCGCCACGCTGCTAAACACTTTGAAGCTCGAATCGCGCACAATGTCGGTTATGTCGTGCAGTTCCATGCCAAAACGCACGTCGGGGCGATCGTTTCCATAGCGCGCCATTGCCTCGGCGTAGGGCATACGCTGAAGCGGCACCTGCAAATCTAGCCCTACAGCAGCAAATACTTCGTGCAGCACGCCTTCCATCATGGTCATAACGTCGTCTTCTGTAACAAACGACATCTCTATGTCTACCTGCGTAAATTCAGGCTGACGATCGGCGCGCAAATCTTCATCGCGGAAACAACGAGCTATCTGGAAATAGCGCTCTATGCCGCCCGCCATAAGCATCTGCTTGAATTGCTGCGGGCTTTGCGGCAGCGCATAGAATTTACCGGGGTTCGGACGACTAGGCACAATGTAGTCGCGCGCACCCTCTGGCGTAGAATTAGCCAGAATTGGAGTTTCAACTTCTATAAAGCCGCGCTCGTCTAGCGCGCGGCGCATGGCTTGCATTACACGGTGCCGCAGCTCTATGTTTGCATACATTTCAGGACGACGCAGGTCTAAATAGCGCCACTTCATACGTGTTGTCTCGTCGGTTTCTATTCCATCTTCAATAGAAAATGGTGGGGTTACACTGGTGTTTAGCACCTCAAGTTCACTAGCTAGCACTTCTATTTCACCAGTAGCCATATTCGGATTAACAGCCTCGGGCGCACGTTTGCGAACCTTACCAACCACGCGCAGCACGTATTCGCGTCCTATATGTTCGGCACAAGCAAAATCGTCTGCACTAACGCAATCCGGATCGACTACCACCTGAGCATATCCGCTGCGGTCGCGCAAATCGATAAAAATAAGACCACCGTGGTCGCGGTTATGCCACGCCCATCCGGTAAGCGTCACCTCGCGATCTACATCGCTAGCGCGAAGTTGTCCACATGTAGCAGTATGCATACTAAAGTCATTTAAATAGTCGACCATGCCATCTCTCCTGTATAAAGAAAATTGAAACCTTCATATTGTACGCCAGTTATACCGATAATTTACCCGGTATCTCTGACAGAATTACCTGCTGTTCTTCATGCGTGTGCATATCGCGCAAGTTCGCAACACCTGCGGCTAATTCGTCGGGTCCAAGCACAGCCACAAAACGCGCGCAAAGCTTGTCTGCCAACTTAAACTGACTCTTTAAGCTGCGCTGTTGATAATCCATCTGGCAAGCAAAGCCGCTGTCTCGGCATGCTTGCGAAAGCGCAAATGCCGCTGCGCGCGCCGAACTATCTACACACGCCACAAACAAATCACAATGTTGCGCAGCGGGAAATTCCATGCCAGCCGCCTGAAGCGCCAACACGCAGCGCTCGTAGCCAAGCGCAAACCCGAAGCCGGGCGTTGCGCGCCCGCCCACTTCTTCAGCCAACTTGTCGTAGCGCCCGCCGCCACCTATAGCATTTTGGCTTCCCATGCCATCTATCACTTGCACTTCAAACACCGTGCGCGTGTAATAGTCGAGCCCGCGCACAAGAGACGCATCTTCTACATACTGCACACCCGCGCTATCCAGCAAGTCTTTTACCTGCGCATAATGTTCCCGGCATTCATCGCATAAGTGATCGGTTATTTTCGGAGCGTTTTCCATAACAGTCGCGCACGCCTCGTTTTTGCAATCAAACGCACGAAGCGGATTTACTTCGGCGCGCGTCATGCACGTATCGCATAATTCATCTGAGTGCTGTTCCATATATTCGCGCACCATTTCACGATAAGTTGGACGACACTTTTCACAGCCCATGGAATTTAGCAACAACCGCATATTGTCAGCCGGAATACCCACTTCGGCAAAAAACCGCATGCACATAACTATTGCCTCGGCATCGACCGCTGAATCGTTTGCACCCAAGCACTCAATTCCTATCTGATTGAACTGGCGCTGCCTGCCTTTTTGCGGACGTTCTGCGCGAAACATAGGTCCCGCATACATCAACTTCACAGGCGGCGCACCCTGCGGTACCAAGTCGTGCTGAACAACCGCACGCACAACTCCCGCCGTGCCCTCTGGGCGAAGCGACAACCGACTTTTTGCCTTTATGGTGCCGCCATCAAGCAGCGTCTTCAAATTCTCGCCCGAAATGGCTGTGAACATTTCTTTGCTGACCACATCGGTAGCCTGACCTATGCCGCGCACAAAAAGCTCGGTCTGTTCCATTATGGGCGTATCTATTAGCACATAGCCGCAGCGCCCAAACACATCTGTTGCGCTGCGTTTGAATTGCTCCCAAAATAGCGCTTCGTCAGGAAGAAGATCGCGCGTACCCTCGGGTGCTTTTATAGCCATTTGAATTGCCTTTCAATTGCGGTGGTCGAATCAAGAATGATTTAAGCAATTGTAGCGCAGGTACAACCTTTCAAACCGCACGCAGCCGCCAACAACACGTATGTAAGCATCTGGTACTATTGCTTCAATGAAACAGCGCAACAAAAACAAAAGCCAAGCTCGGCAATCGCGGTTTTCCTTCAATGGCTTCTTCGAAACGAAGCCAAAGATAGCCGCACTTCTGTGTGCTGCGATTTTTGCGCTTTTGGGCGCTTTTGGCATAGCAGCGCTAGATGTGGGTCACGCACCAGATGTATGGACGCACACCTATCGCATATCTGCCATCTTGAACGGCGATGTTGTAGCGCACCCCGTAAGCTCTACTTCGCTATACCATTGCATTGCCGAAGAAAACGTGGGCGGTCGCGTATCTAATGACATAGTGCAGCTTTCCATAGACAACTACAACAACCACGACACAGGAGTAGTTGACCCAGCTAGCCTTGCTAGTAGCGCCACCGGCACCGCTAGCACCACCGACACCACTAATACAGCTAGCACCACCGGCACAACCAATTCCAACACCTCCGACACATCGGAAGTGCCGTTCAACAACACTGCCGTATACAGTCCTGTTGCCTATATTCCACAACTTCTTGGCTTCGGACTTGGCAGCGCACTAGGGCTTCCCGCTGTTGTTCAATACTACTTGGCAGAAATTTTCATGCTTCTATTTTGGACAGTATGCTGCACCGCCGCCATCATGATAATCCCGCGATACAGACTGGCGCTGTTCTTAGTTATCGTGTTTCCCGGAATGTGGTTCCCAAGTTCGTTTGCTATATCAGCCGATTCACTCGCCCTTGCTTTGAGTATCCTATTTGCAGCTCTGCTATATCGCTGCGTGTTGCTGCGACCATCCACGCGATATGTTACAGCGCTTGCCAGCGTAGGATTCCTGCTTGCCATTGCCAAATTTGCATACGCGCCGCTTTTTGTGTTGGCGCTTATTGTTCCGTTCATGCACCGCAAAGTAAAAGGCTCATGGATAGTGTTTGCGGCATTCGTGGCTGCAGTACTTATCGATCTTGCATGGGTGCGCACGAATTCATGGTTTTCAACTAGCCCCGCAATGGTTCCCTTCGACGCGGTTCAAGAGCGCACTTCTAGCCTCTTTTACAACCTGCCAGACGCAATATCGCAAATTGCATACAGCATAGTGAATGTGCAAGGAAGTTATATTTTTGGGCGCGAAGGAGTTTTTGTATTCTGGATAGGGATTCTACTAGGCGCTGCTGCAATTATCGCCTGCATAGTAAAGAAAGTTGCGCTTAAAAATTCCGCAGACAACGCACCGCAAAACCCGCAGGCGCAAAAGCCAAATGAACCGCAAACCGGCAACGCAAATTCGCCAGTGTTAAACGACAACAAACTAATAGTATTCTGGTGCGCCGTATGGATAGTGTTAGTAACTACCGCTCTGCTTGTATACCTTGCTTTATGGATGCAATACACACCTGCCGACACAGCCGGCGTACTAGGAATACAATACCGCTACTTTTTGCCATTCCTACCCTACGGTGTACTGCTATTAGTTGACTGCCATCATGTTTTTTGGCATGCATCTAATTCATAAAGATTTACAAGATGCGCTGCAAAATGATAATCTCTTTTTTATGGATCGAGCACCTAATAACAACCGGAGGCGCCGTCCTGCCAATTCAAGAAAACCACGGCAATCCCCCGATCGTCGCAATTCTGGGCAAGGAAACAGGAATAGGCAGCACTCCGCCAGCAGCGTTACGCGCACACGCACAAATCGCGTAAGGTCTGCGTCTTCGCGCAGTAATTCGAGAAAGCAAACATCCAGCAATCGAAACGTCCCCCGCAAAGAAAACAATTACAAGCGAACTAGATCATCTTCCGCATCAGCTTCGGCATCTCGCCCAAAAAAAGCTCCAAAAAAAGCCCCTAGAACCACACGTAGCAATGGTGCCAAACGCAGTAATTCGCAGCGCAGAGGAAAAATCAGCAGCGCAGATATGATTCAGAAGAACATGCTTCCCGGATCTTTCGCCAGTTCTCTAGGCGGAAAGCGCGGTTGGCAGCAGCTGCTGAATTACATCAACAAATACACCGTAGGAGCCGTAGTGGTAATAGCGGCTGTACTTTTCGTGTGGCATCCATGGGCAGCTGCGCCAGCGCAGCCCGAGCCAGACCCAGCGGCAACTGAAGAGCAAACGTCACAAACCTTGGAAGAAGCGCTTGAAGCCCAGCCCAAATACGAGCCACTTTCTCCGACCGACTTCTCCAACATTCAACCAACCGACAAAGAAACCACTTTTGGCTTTACGCTAACCAGCGGCGATGCACCCACGCTGACCAGCGAAAACGAAGCTGCCCTAAACAACGTACTGGCGTATTACAACGAAAACGACATTTCTGTTGGATATATCCTGATGGACATAGGGTCGGGGCGCGGCTTCGCACGCAATATTGACGAAAAAATTTACGGAGCCAGTTCGTTCAAAGGTCCATTCTGCGCCTACTTGCTTATGAATAAAGTAGACACCGGCGAATTTAAGCTGACATCCTCAATGCGCGACGGCACAACATCTAAGAGCGGGCATTTCTCGTTTTCGGGCAAAGATACGCTTAAAAATATGATAAGCGACACCATAATATATTCAGACAATGGGTCTTTTGGCGCGCTGCGGTCCAGCTTTAAGGATGAGAATTTATCTTCATGGCTGTCGTCAATTGGTGCCGACAGCGGCATGGCATATGATGAATGGTACCCGCACTACACCGCGCGCGATGCCGCCCGTCTTTGGAGCGTTACATACAACTATCTCGGCACCAATACCGACGGTGCCCAGCTGCTAAACGATTTGTATTCATCAACCGAAACATCGTTTATGCGTACTGCGATAACCGGCAACCTAACCGAAGCCGAAAAAGCAGCTGAAGCAGAAGCAAACAACCACGTAAATGAGCACGGTCAGTACTACAACGTTGAACAGCTTGTTGAAGTTGGAACTAGCGAATCTAGTGGCAACGAAGCGGTTACTGATGCAAACAATTCGGGCAATTCTGCCAACGGTGACGAAGCCAGTAATAGCAGCAACGCTAGTAAAGTAGTCATGGAAACCGTAGGGGGCGACAACAGCATAACCGAAGCCGACGAAGAACTGGTACTGGTGCGCAGCAAAGCTGGATGGTACCCCGGCAGCAGTAAAAGCGTGTCGTCCATTTCGGAAAACGGGATAGTAACTCTAAACGGGCGCGACTACCTGCTATGCGTTATGACTAACTCATACTTCAACGACAGAAATACCGAGCATATGCACGAACTTGTAAATGCCGTGTTTAATCTGCGCAACGATTTAGTTCCCGCGCAAGCGCAAACCGACCAATCCGAAGAAGTAAGCGCATAGAGAGCATTGAGTCGGTGCGGGCGACTGACTTGCTAGAAAGCATCGAATGCAGTCGGAGCAGACGACCCGCAGAAGCTGCAAAGTTTAGGTGGCAAACACTTAATGGGCTTAGCAAGTAATTTCACAGCACATCAGAGCAGTTTGCACGCAATCAGATCCATGAGTGAACTTTTTTCTTAAAAATGGTCAAAACTTCCGACTTTCCATGGTCGGATTGCCACATAGCTACCTTGAATTGTGGAGAACACTGGGCAAACAGCATTTAGCGATGCATCTATAGGCGCTATTTTGTGCTTTTCACAGTGGAAAGTCGGAAGTTTTGACCATTTTTCTGACTTTTTTCTCCGCTAAGCACGCGCCGCGGTCGTTTGCCGATTGTTGGTGTCATGACTGCGTTTGGGAGGTGCGGGCTTTTGTACGAAATTGCAGTTGGGAATTGCCCGATTTTGCACGAAAAGACACCCAAGAACGCACCTGAAAGTCATAATTCGGGCATGCGAATTACGACTTTCAAGCTAGAGGTTTTGCGGCTACATCGGTAGTGCTTGCGCTCCATTTTGCTACTCGACAGTTAGCGTTTATGCCTCTTTTGCAGCGCCTGTTAGTGCTTGCGCTCTTTCCTTCTGCAGGTCGCACGACTGCTAACAATGATAGCAACACCTGCAGATGCAAAAGCAACTGTTAAAAGCCCAAGCACTATAGGAGCTTGAATATCTCCAGTTTGAGCAAGGCGCTGAAGATGCCTTATGGCGCGCGCCGTACTCGAATTATCCCCAGAGTATGCAACGGGTCCAAACTCAACTACTAGCGTGTGATCCCTATCAACATTTGTAAACGTATAAGAGGTTGATGTATACGATACAGAAGGTAGATTATCCAGTTTTATGGACACAACTCTATAAGCAGAAGTTTCAGGAACAAAATGGAAAGTAAAGCTAGAACCCCTCTTTACAACCTGAGTCGAGTTTTCTAGCACTTTTCCGTGCCCTGTACCTGCAACTAGCGCAGTTAGAGTGTAGGTTCCTGCTTCAGGCTGAGTGGGATTTTGTTCGCTATCTCCATCATCTCCACCACTTGAAGGAGGTGGAGTAGCACCACCTAGCGTCTTAAAGCCAATTCTTACATCTACTTTAGGCTTGCTTGTATAGTAAGTGCCGGGAATAGTGTATTCATAGTAAGTTGCACTCGCCGCCTTGGCATCTGCTGCTTCTTCTGCAGGAAGCGCACCGATATCTCTACTTAAAGCCATCACAGACGATCTTTGAGAAAACGTACTTCTTTGCGAAAGCGCGTTCCTTGTCTTTGTATCAAACGCTTCAATTTGATCCCAGCGTGTATCTGTTTCGCCATCAAGGTAAACGAAGTCTAAGTCATAACCTGCAAAAGGCGTAATTGTAATAACTTTGTCCTCTGCTTTACCGTCACCACTTTTTACAGAATATGTTCCGCCATCAGTTGCGCTTCCAGTGTTAGCCCCGGTTACAACATCGACTTCAAACTGGGTAGTCTTAGTAGCGCCAACATGAACTAGTCCATTTTCTATATCTTCTTCGCTGATATTTTCGTATGTCAGCTTATAGTTTCCGTCCTTATTTGTTGTGTCAAGTACGATAACTTTGCCGTCTTCTTTAGTGAATGTGTATATACCTTTATCGTCTTCACTTCCGGGAGTCGGACTGCAAGTCCAACCGTCAGGCACTACTATATAGTCGCCTGCATTAAAGCCATCTCCACCAACTATTACCCCATCAGGGACATGGAATATTACATCATCCCCGACGACAATATCTTCAATTTTGTTTTCAAAGCCATCGCTATCTGGCGTAGTCGGAACAATATCTAGCGTTACTTCATCTCCGGCATGCACTATTGTGCTTCCCGGACGTGTTGGGTCTTGACCTTGCACAACAACACTACTTGTTCCGTTTCCGCCATCGCCATTAGTGCCCGGAACTTTTGGACCATCCCCCGGCTTTGTAGGTCCCGGAGTTTCAATTTTAACGGTGTCGCCACCTTCTTCTATAGGCGCAAGAATAAACTTTAGTCGCGTATCATACTTTACAGAGGGAAGGCTAAAGCTAACAACGCCTTCTGCATCAAAGGTTTTGTCCCCTGTAAGTGTCCATGCGCCGTCCCCTTTTAAGTCGCTAGAAATGTTTGCAGACGCTACCCTGTAACCTGCGTTTGGAACCACGGTAACAACGGGGCTATCCCCATCTGAAACACTTGCAGAAAACCCGTCCGTCTCGCCTATCTTTGCACTTTTTATGCAAGGATCAACATCTATTGATACGTTGTGCTTCACATCAGTTGGCACAGGCGGCGCAACTGTACCCGCCTTAAATAAAACATCTATTTCAACATCGTCATAAAAGTTGTTTATGCTTACCCAACCGTCTTTATCCGGCGTGTATTTAAGCCCCACAACAGGGTTTCCCGCAGCATCTAAGACAGGTTCACCTTCGCTATTTAGAATTTCGTGCCCTACAAGGTTGCCCTCTTTATCCTTTGTTTTGACAAGCACATAGTCAACTTGGCTTCCCTCAATAATGCTTGCAAACTTAAGCGATATTGGCTTTGAGATATCGAATTTGGAATCTGTTGCCGGACGGCTGTTGTTTATGTACTTTGCGCCCGATTTAAGGTCTGCCACTTTGTTTTCGGTATTAGTTTTGTCCCCACTCCATAGCTCAATTAAAGTTTTATTATCTGGGCTTGTAAGCGTGTTTCCAACATTTACATTAACGCTTACTCGCTTTGGAACTAAAGGATTATCGGGCGAGGGCGGCTCGGTTGGGTCTTCTGGCTCGGTCAGCCCAGAATCGGGGTCCTCTCCTGTGTCTTTTTTCACAAATTGCGCAGTAATTCCAATGCTAAAGGGGCTTTTGTCACTTTCGCTGAACCCAAAGTTTTCGCGGGCAAGAGCAGAAAACGTGAACTCGTCTCCATCAAGCGTGCCGATTTTCTGTACGTTTTCGCCGCCATCAATTTTGTTGTTTTGCGCATAAGAGTAACTTTTGCCCTTAACACTTATAAGAATATCGCCTACATAATAGTCATCAGATGATGGAGTCAGAGAAAACGTAGGATAAGTTCCCTCTGCATGCACAGATGCACCCAAAGGGTCAATCAGTCCACCAGTTGGACCGCTTTCGGGCACATACACATCCGATGTTATAGAAAACGAATCTTTTTCGGGAGCCTCTGGCGGAAGCGTGCGGCAAAGCGCAAAGCTTCCTAAATCGGCACTTTCGCCTCCAAGCATAAAGCTTGCAAATATCTTGCCACCATCAGTTTTGTAAAAGGAAAGAGAATCGCCTGCACCAAGTTCTCTTACAGTAAATGTAGTGCCTGCATCTGTATCTTTTGGTTCATACCACAAAAGGCTTAAGGCATCTGTAAGCTCGTTTAGTTTGTCCTCCGTGGCTACAGATGCATCAAACGCATCCCCAAGAGCCGCTTTTAGCGCATCTGTTGCATCTAGTGTTGTATAGAACTTTCCAGTTCTAATAATTGGCGTGTCTGCTGGATAATCTGCCAGACGAAGCCCCCAAGCGCCAACAAGTTCCGCCTTATCATCTGCGATATGTTCAACAAATGCCTCTACAGCATTATCGCTTTCATCTTTTGTGTTTAAGGTAGTGCCACTAAGAGTAGCGCCGCTTATAACACTTGCAACAGATTTCCCGTCCGTATCTTTTGTAGATGCCCACCATGTAAAGTTATCTTTTGTGGCAGCTGCGCCGTCTTTCCACAAAAGCTCTGCGTTATCTGTTAAATCTAGGCTGTCAGATGTATCCAGCACAACACCAATCTTGTGCGTATCTGCAAAAGCGGCTTCAAGTCCTGTTTTGTCTTTTACGGTTGCCCAAAACTCATATTCGCCATCAGGTGAACCTGCCGATAAAACCTTGGAAGGATAGACGTTAAATTGAGCAGTCTGCCCTTCAACTTCTGTGAAAGCTATTCTGCTTGACGCGCCATCGACAAGGCTGTCTGTAAATGAGTAGGTAACTTCTCCTTTGTAATCGTCTGGGTTTACGCCGTCTTCTGCAGGCTGCACCATTTGATAGTGCCAGCAAACTTCAAAGTCGGCAGGATTTGTGTATGCGCTGCCTTCCGCCCGAACCCAAATAGCATCTGTATCTTTTGGATTTGTAACAGAAGATGAATTCTCTGTTATTTGGAAGTTGTATTCAACGCTTACCCAAACGCTGGTTTTAGCCTGACCGCTTGCGTCAAGGCCGCCTAAGCTTTCCTCATCTACGTTTGTTTCAGGGGTAAATGTTGGGTGTGCATCCGACGCGCCCGGCGTGCCACCTTCAGCTGGCGCGCCAAGTGCTATGGCGGGTACAAGTGATGTACACATGCACAAAGCTACAAATACGCGCAGTATGTTTTTAAGAAAGCTCTTCATGGCTAAAACCCTTTTCCCTTTATCTTCATCTGCAATAGCGTTTGCAGAAGCCCCACTTTTTCATCCCACCTTTAGCTAAAATAACTTGCCTCTTTGATAGCTCGCTCTTAGTTATGAACTACAAGCGATATCTTGGCGGCAGCCTGACCTATCTCTTCTTCAGTTTCTGGGTCAAGCGCCAAAAACTTAGCGGTTGCAGCATATGTGCCGGGATCTAAATCTTTATCAAGCGTGTCTTTTTGTATATGGTGATCAGGCTCGATAATGCCGGTTCTGTAAACCTCTTCTCCTGTATCATCAAGTGTAATCACCACCTGCATTAAATAGCGATTTCCCGGTACGTTTTCTATTCTGAATTCGCCTTCACTTGTGCCATCTTCAAATTCAACAACAGAAGCAACTGAGATGTTGAACATGCCTTCTTCAACCGTGCGGTCAAGTTCGGCTTGTATTTCTTCTTGCGTTTTGTTTGTAAGCTGACCCGCATCGCCCTGACGAGCACCCTTCCCCGATCCAAACATAGATAACGCAATCACCAATGCTGCGAGTGCGCACAAAATAGCGATAGCCACTGCTACCCAAAAACCTGCTGAGTGCTTTTTCTTATGCTGAGAAGGCTGCTGACGTACACCCTGTAGTTGCTGTGCGAACTGATCTGGCGTGGTAGAGACGAATCGGTTGTCCCTACCACGCATGCCATACCCACGCACCGAACCACCATCCGGGCTTCCATCGTTCGTAAAAGACATATCGGTAGAGCCATATGGTTTGTTCTGGTTATCGATCTTCATATTAATTTCCTATAGATATGGTCTTCAGAATCAGCCGCTCAAATTCAAGCTATTCGGCTTATGCCTCGTTCGGATTTGCTGTCACCGTATAGGTAATGGTAGCAACTTTCTGCTGACTGGTGTTGTCAGCCTTCAGATTCGTGATTTCGGAGCTATAACCCTCGAGTTTCAACGGCAGCGTACCAGCAGTAGCATCCGCCCCTTCCGTACCAGCAGTAGCAGCAGGCACGATCCATTTATCGCTAATCTGCTTCTTCGAAAAATTCACAGTCTCTGCTGTATTTATATAAACAGTATCATCAGCACCGTCTACGGCTTGTTTAGCAGTAATCCTAAGCATGATCGAGCCATAGTTCGGATTTTCATGTTTGGTAAGTTTAGCCTCGGCAGTGGTCGGCCATGATGAATTATCAGCCACAGTCCAGCCGTTCTCAAGCACGCTGTTGACTGCCTTCACATACAGATTAGCATTCACATTGTTGTTCGAGATCTTATATGCAGACTCAGAAGGAGTGGTAAGAACACCACCCTCAATGTCTGCCGCAGTAACGATGTTAAGCGGGATTGTCGCATCGATCTGAGTGGTCGTAGTCTTCATATAGACGCTCGTCTCACCATTCGTATTGCTTTTATTCATTGTCGACGTCTCAACACTGCCACTCGCGACACCAAGACCATCATCATTGAAGTCGACGGCAAATGCCGGCATGGCGCACCCCAGTGCTAGAGTGGCGCTCAGTACTACTGCGCTCAATACCTTACTAGTCTTTTTCATGGCTTTTCCTCCTTTATGTAATAAGCCATAACGTCCTTGCTTGCTTGATGCAGCTGTTAGCCGCACCCGCGAAAGCTACTTACTTTCGCGTTGACTCTGCTTGTACTTTTCCCGTTGTACAAAGCCTTCGAGCCTTATATGTCCAGCGCCCAAAAGCGCATGAAACCAAACTTTCCATTGATTCGAGAAGGCGGAAGGTAGAGTGAAGACTGCGAAGCTTCTGAACGTAGCCTTTCGCCCGCTCGAATCTAGCGGCATCACCCGGCAACATTGATCGTAATCTTGGCTGCCGCCTGCCCCACTTCCTCATAAGTCGTAGCGTCTAGTGCCGAAAAAGTTGCAGTTGCGTTATAAGTTCCGGGTTCTAAATCTTTAGATAAGGTGATGTTTTCAATGTATTGATTAGGCGCTAAAACACCTGACTCGTATATAACATCGCCTGTATTGTCATCAGTTATTGTTACCTGCATGTTGTAGCGGTTGCCCGGCACGTTTTCGATATACGCAGTACCAGAGGATGTGCCATCTGCAAACTCAATAACACTCGCAATAGAAATGTTGAACATGCCTTCTTCTACTGTGCGGTCAAGTTCGGCTTGTATTTCCTCTTGAGTTTTATACGGCGCTTGACCGGTTTGCGCATTGGGGTCAAAAAGCGCGTTTCCATTGCACGCAAACATCCATACAAGCACCCAAATAACTATGGCTACTAAAACAATGCCTAAAACAATTAGTAGGGTGCGCTTTTTGTTAGCGGTATTTAGACCTGCGCTTGACTTAGCGGAAGGTCTTGCATGAGGCGCGCCCCCATCCCCTTCGCGCTTTATGCCATAAGTTGCCTGACTTGTACGGTTTTGCTGATTGTTGTTATTGTCTGCCATGTTCATCCTTTAGTTGCTATAAGTTTTCCTACGTCTAACCAATTACAAAGTGCTTGTGCGCTCGTGTTTAACTCGTGCGCTCATGTTCAGCTTGTGCGCTCATGCCTAACTCGCGCTCTCATGTTCAGCTTGTGAAAGTAAGCAGATAGCTTTTGGTGTTATCTTGTCCGCCCCCAACAGTGCCATCAGCGCTTGTTGATGTAGCGGCAATCCATGTAATAGTTGCTATCCTTTGCTCAACTTCATTAGGCTCTGCTTTGAAGTAGCCCGACGCGCTATAGCAAAGCGACATATCGAAGTTGAAGCTTTCATTTGCAGGCACGCTTCCTACAGATATCTCTCCGCTACTTAGCGGCAGCAAAACTTCATTAGAAGACCTTTCTGCTGCGCCAGATTCTGCAGGCGCACTAGACGTTTTCTTTAACTTGAACCATATATCGTGCTGCAGCGCGTAGTCGTAAGTGTGAAGATTCCAGTAATCTACAAGATCCTTCGTGCCTTCCTTCTTTGCGCGCGTAAGCACATCTTCTAGTACGTATGTGCCCGAAGCGCCCTCTTTAAGTTCTGCAGAAGACGTTGCGTGAAGGTCAATCTTGCAAGGAGTCTTTGACTCGATGGCATAACTTGCAGCAGAGGACTCAAATTCATCTGTCATAAGTTCAAGGTGAATATTATCTGTCGGCGCAATAGGAACAGCCACGTTATAAACAGGTGTCCACCTAGCTACTACTTTAATTAAACCTGCGTTAGTGTTTGTAGCCCCATCTATGTCAGCCCTACCATCTGCTGCAGCAGCAAGTTTTACAAGGTCGGCTAGGTCGGTCTTATCGCCTGCGTTGTAGTCTTTGTACTCTAGAGCAGAAGCGCTTTCGCCACATTTGCCTACATGCCAGCCAGCAAACACATATCCTTCAGGCTTGCTTGCGCCACCTTCACCAAATGATGGTGTCCAAAGCTCAATTTCTGCAGAAGAGGCATCTGCATATATGTATGCGCTGCCCGCCGCGCTGCCATCTTCTGGAAGCGTAGCCATAACCTGAGTGCCACCGGTATCTTGTACGTATTGAATCTTGTAGATATTTGGTGCCCACGTGGCGACATAAGTTGTAACGCCCGCCGCTAGCTTGCTGGACTCAAGCGCCTTTTGAAGTGCTTGCTTGTAGGGGTTCTCGCCCGTTATGCCAGAAATGTCGTTGTAAACATTTCCAAATGCGTCAGCCCAACCAACAAATGTGTAGCCTTGACGAGCAGGGTCTGCTGGGAAGCTCGTGAAGCAAGTGCTTACCTCTTCTCCCGCGGTGGCATTTATTACAGAATCTGTAGTGTTTGTGCCATCGTTGTAATCGAAGATAACGCGAGCTTCAGCATCACCACCCACAGAGCTTTCTTTTACAAGCCACTGGGCATAGTATGTAACACTTTGTTCTGGGAATACGCTTGGAAGCGCTGTTACATAGGCACCTGAGCCATCAGCTTGTGTATTCCATCCACCAAACTCAAAGCGCGTAGTGTTGTTTCCCGGGCGCGTTATATCGTCTTTATTGTTCGGGAACACAAAATCTGTAGTACTATCCCCCGGAAGCCCAGTATACGTTTTGTAAGTGCCAGCCGGTTTGTCTTCGTAGTTAAGATCGAAGTTTATGTTTACAAGGTTAGCATTATCTATAGCCCATCCGGCATATAGGTGAGTGTCGCCTTGCACAAATGTAGTCGGAAGTGCAGCTGCAAGACTACACTCTGGGTCTGTATACCAGCCCGTGAACTTGTAATTTGTGCGCGTTGGCTCTGCCGAGCAAGTAAAGGCATCGTCGTGTTTGCCGTTTAAGGTAAGCGTTTGGTTGTCATCGCTTAGCGTACCTTCACTTACCGCACCAAACGTGCCGCCATTTGCATGCAAAACCACAGTGGACGCATTTGCCTGCCACTTAGCCACGTATATCGTAAGAGGCTTTTCAAACTCTGCCGGGAAAGCTGTTATGGCTGTGTCGCCGTCGACCAACACATAATTTCCGTTAGCGTCTTTTTGCGGCGTGCCGTCGTCATTTAGCAAAGCCTCGTACCAGCCGTTAAATGTGTAGCCTTGCTTTTCTGGTGTGGCAGATGTTGGGAAGATTGCACTAATTGCATCCCCTACTTTGCCAACCACGTCATTAAATGCGGCATTAGGTATAGCTCCCAGCGCATCAAACTTAATGGTGGCGGATTGCTTTTCCTTCCACACAGCCTTAAATGTGGTGTGAGAAGTTGAGTATGCCACTTTTGTAATGTCGCTTACAGAAGCCACGCTTCCATCTGGCTTTTCCCAGTGTGAAAGCACTTTGTTTTCATCAGGCGCAGTAACTGTTGGGAAGTTGGTGCGCGCATTAAATGTTGCATTCGGCTTTCCTGCATAAACAAGCTTAGAGCCATCCAGAGTTGCACCTTCATAGCTGCCGCTTATCGTGCCTTCTGCTGCGTCGAAGTCAACATATCCGGGACCTGCCCAGTTTGCAACAAACTGATACGTTCCCGCCTCAACTTCTAAGGTGTTAACTTCACCTTTGGGAATAAATCCGGCAGGCGCGCCATTGTGCACCACATCCCAACCATTAAGTACGTGGTAGGCATCTTCTATAACGGCAGGCTCATCAATTGCAGGCAGCGCTTCTCCCTTAGATGCAGCAACGTATCTTTCAATATCTGCCTGCGTCTTGTCCTCGTCTGCCCAAGTTGCACTAACGGAATCGGGCACAGAGGCACCTTCTTTGTTGTTAAGGCTAAATGTATAAACAGTCTTTTCGCGCGCATCTTTTATCTTCATGCTAAGGGTTGTGCCAACACCGACATTTGCGCCATTGCTATTTGCGGTGTTGTCTGTATTTGTTAGGTAAATGCCAAGGTCGGTGGCTGCCTCCACTTTGCTTGTTGCATCTGGTGCAGGCGCTGTTTGGGTGTTGGTGTTGCCCGCGCTGTCAGTGGATGTATCTGTTAGATATATGCCAAGGTCGGTAGAGACAGATGCTTGCGGAACCACAGGGGTGGCATTTGTGTTTGTAACATTGTTTCCAGCATCGTCAGTTTTGGTGGATGTGTCGGTTAGGTATATGCCAAGGTCTGTCGTTATGCCAATATTAGTGTCAGTTGTTGGCGCAGCGCTTGTGTTTGTGTTTGTGTTGCCTTCGCTGTTGGTAGATGTATCTGTTAGGTATATGCCAAGCTCAGTTGCAATTTCTGCCTTTCGGTTGTCGCCTGTGCCTGTTATTGCGGGCTTGTTTTCAAAGTCGCCATCTTTCGAGGAATCTGTTAGATATATCCCTAAATCGGTGGTTGCGCCAACTAAAGGCTCGGGTGTTACTACAACGGAAGGCGAGTTATTGGTAACAGTGTTTCCATCTGCGTCAGTAGATGTTGTGGTGTCTGTTAGATATATCCCCAAAGATACATTTTGAGAATAAAGAGTGTTTGAAGGCACATCTGCCCACGCGCTGTAAGGCGCAAAACATAAAAGAGCGAAAGCGCACACACAAGCACACATAAGCGCAAATGCAATATGCACTTTCGATTTTGTCTTAAATGTAAGTTTTCTCAAATGGGCATTCATGTTGTGCCTTCTTTGTCCGTAGATAGATACAGCCATTCATTTAGGGCGTTTTCTGAGCAAAGCACCAGCGTGCAGAAAGGATGCCTCTGCTAAGAAAACGCACTAAACAGTTAAGTTTTAAGTGGTACAAAAGTGAAACCGGCTTGTATGCGGAGGCTGCTAAGAGCCTCCGCATACAGCGAATTAATAAAACAGGTAGGTGGTTAGTTATTTAGAAGCAGAAGCAAGGGACAAGAGATCTACCGAAGACTGCGTTTATGTTTTCAGGCATCGTGCTTCCAGCAAAGGTTACCAGCATGGGAAAACCGTTACTATACACAGACCTAGTATAGTAGTCAGCAAAATCTTTCCAATCACCTTCATGATAATGACAGCCCTCTGTAGTTGGCTTAGGTAAACTTACACTTAAACCTATTCCTAATGAATCTGCTTTACTATAGAAATCATATCGGAAACCCTCTTTATTTAACCAATGCAACGACTCACTAGTGGATCGATTCATGCCATATAACTCCACATAAGACGCAATAAATAAGCAATTTTCGGAATCAACTATACTAGTGCTTGAATCTGCTTCTAGAGCCGTTGATTTTAATACGGGGGTTATCTGTGTTTGCAGACTGTTTGGAACACGATCCCAAATACTATATGCGCTAGAGTTTGAATAAGTAAAATCTATTAGTTTATTACCATTTGTGTTTGCATCAGTTGTGAAGTCCCATTTATAACCGCCAATTTGTGGATCCTGAGTATAATCATCAGAAATTGCAATTGGATGATAAGCATTAATAAAACGAGCTGGGTTCATTCTTGAACGCAATTCACTTCTGGTCCACCCACCTTCATAAGTCGGTTTAGCATTATATCGATATCCCCACACATGTTTATATTCTTTATACCCTAAATCCTTTGGAGGCAAATCACAGGGCTCCATAGCTTCCACGAATTGAAAAGTCAGTCCAGCCTTACCGGTACCATCAACCTTATCATCATGTAGAATATCTATGATACGTACATCATACCAATAACTAGTTACACCATTCGTTGTTACGGTATGAGGCATATTTGAAAGAAATGTTTTCCAAAATACTTTGCATGTATATCCAGCGTTATATGTATTTCTTCGCTGCACAGAACCATCTGTTTTCATGCACGACACATCTTTGTTAATCATATCTCTATACATTCCATAATAAAGCGATGCTTCTCCGTTTTTAGATATGTCTTGTGCATGCGCTTTAACGTCTGCTGCATTATAAATACAACCGCCATATATTAAATAGAATCCAGCATTTGTAAGTTCCGATCTTTTCTCCAAAGAGTTCCAAAGATTTTCATCGCTTAACTCCGGAACTGTTATGCCAGCAAATTCAGTACTACTCTTAGGTGCAAAAATTCCAAACGTGAACTTCACCTTACCAAGGCTTTGGCGGTCTGTTGTCTTTGCAGCAGCAGGGTTAATCTTGGCAGTATTTCCAAGGTTTAAGCTGTATGTAACATCAACAGAGTCACCCTTGTTAACACCTATAGTAGATGTAATGCTTCCAGACCCAAGAGTGTCCCCATATCCAAAACTATTTGCAGCATCTGTTGTGTTAGCAGTTTGTCTTACGCTAAAGACTTTATCTGCGTTCTCTAACGGAGCACCCGATGTTTTTGTAAGAACTGCATTTGCAGCATCTGTCCAAGGGGCAGCTTCGCATTCAATTTGATTAACGCTAAGAGCTAAGTCTCCACCATTTCTAAAGTAGCTTTGAGTTTCTATTGTGGCTGGCTGATTAGCAACGTCAATAGGTTTTTCAGCACTACCAAAGTTCACCTCAAAAGGAGCAGTTACACTAATCTGAGTGATTTCTCTTGTGGTGCCCCCTTCGCCTTCCGCTGCATAAGCTGCATCGGGCGCTGCTGCATTGGTGGTTGCCGCAAGGGCTGGACACATTGTTGCAGCCAACACTACAGCCATTGTTGCAGATATGGCTTTTCTGAGCTTTGGATGCCTAAATGTGGTGCATCTGTCAGATCCCGCAGAAGGCAGCGCCGTACAGCTTGCCTCTAAGGGAAGTGATAGCGCAGCTTGAGGTGATTTTTGCTGTGCTGTCGTTTTCATTTCCTTGCCTTTCCTTGCTTTTGGCACTAAGAAAGCGTGTGTTTCTTAGTACTGTTCCTACAGTCCTTTTAATCTGGGTAATAATTTGCTTTGTTTGATTGGTGCTTGCCTTTTAAGGTGTTGCTTTCTTAAACGTATAGACCACACGCACAAGGTTTTTGTTTGAGCCATCCGTTATATCGGGAGCTAGTTTTACTCGTGCATCGACATTTGCAAGAGAGCCTGAAAAATCTGTTAGGTTTAGCCTGTATAGACAGTTGATTGATTCATCTGTACCAAGACTGAAAGCAGCTAGGTTAGCGGTTGCTGCATTTACGTTTCCGTTTCCAGTTGTGCTTTCGTATTTGTTGTACCCGAAATCAACAGACGCACCATCTTTTATAAGGCTAAAGAGCTTTTCGCCTTCAACACTTGCTCCGTTTGCCGTTTCAAACACACTCGAGATGCTGTTTTTCGCACATTCTTGGCATTCGATAGACTCAAGCTCTACAGCACATCCGTTGTTGCTAAAGTAGGTTTCTGCCTGAATGGGACGAGTTGTATCTGTTATATCAATGCCATCTTGTCCGCCAAATGAAACATTTGCAGGCACGGTAACATTTATCTGTTCATCATTTGCGTAGCTATAGCCTTCAATTCTTGCACTAAGTGTTCGAAGGTTTCTTTGCACGGTTGATGCGGTTTGCACTTTAGAAGTGTTTTCTTTGGCGGTTTCGCCATTTTCTTTGGCATTAAAACTTGCAGGTGCCAGCTCTATTTCTTTGTAGGCAATGCTGTTGTCTTCTACAGCTTCGGGTATGCCTAACACCATATCGACATCCACGCTCCAAGCGCCCGATTGTTTGGCGGTAAGCGTGTTTGTTTTAGTGTCGATGCTGATGGATTTTGCTTTGTAGGTGTACGTCACCTTAATATCGCCCGGAACTTCAAAGATTCCACCGTTTTCAAAAAGGTTTACACTTTGCCCCACTTCGAGCTCTTCAATTCCGTCTGCAAACTTAATGCCGTAAGGATAAATGTGGTTTCTATTTGCTAGAAGACCAGTGTTTATGATGTATAGGTCTTTTTCGCTATAAGGGATGTAGATATCTGTGTTTGTTGAGCTTGCTATAACTTCCGGATCGATTTTTGCGCGCGCGTCTTTCGGGATAACAATTATTGCGCCGTCAATGCCACAAAGCGCTTCTTTTCCCATTGTTTTTAAGTTTTTAGGGCACACAAAACTTAGAAGCGATGTGTTGGCAAAAGCTGAGTCTTCTATAACTTCCACGTTATTTGTTAGGTTGACGGTTTTTAGGTTTTCGCAGTTTTCGAATGCGCCTTCGCCAATTGTTTTGACACTTGCCGGGATGTTTACAGTGACTAGGTTTTTTGCGTTGGCAAAGCCTGCACTTTTTATGCTTGCAACTTTGTAGGGCACGCCTTTGATAATGCCAAAATCTGGGATTGATAGGTTGCTTGGAATGGTGGACGTGTCTGTCCAAGAAACCTCTAGTGTGTAGGCATCTGTTAGCTTAAATGTATAGCCAAAGCCGTTTTCTGGGACTATGGTGTCGCCGGGTTTGGCTGGATTTTCAAAGTGGGTAAAGCCAGCCGCTTGCCATGCGGCTTTTGCGTTTGGCGATGCGGCGGGTGCTGTGGCGCTTTCGGCGGGTGCGGCGGCTGTGGCTGCCGGGTCTGCGCTTTCGGCGGGTACATTTATTACAACAGTGGCATCTTGCACCGTTTCCGGCATAAAAGCAGGAATTGAAACATATTTGATGCCGTTGTATGTGTAGAGGCTAGATTCAAATTGCAGCTTTTCTTCGGTGGTAGCCTTGTCTAGGGCATCGGCAGAAGCTTCGCTATAAATCTTCCCCATATCGATGCTTGCTATATTGCTTTTTGCAATTATTGTTTTAAGGCTATCATTTCCCCAAAACGCGCCTTGCGATATGGCGGTGCACTCAGGAGCCAAAGCCACACTAGCACCAATGCCAGCAGGAGCAGCTATGAGTGAGGATAGATCGTTTGTATATAAGATTCCATCTTGGGCGGCATAGGCACTAGAAGCTGCGCTCCCTGTATTTGCAACAGAAATGGCCATAAGCTTGGTGCATCGGGAAAAGACACAAGCAGGGACAGCGGCCAGTGTGTCAGGGAGCACAGCGGTGCCCTCCATGCCCTCTGGGATGAGGAGGAGGCTAGTTTTGGCTGCATCTAGCAGCACTCCGTTGTAGCTTGAGTAGTGTGTATTGTTTGCTGCTACATCAATGGATGTAAGGTTTGGCAGCATTTGGAAGAAGGCTAGGTCAATTTGTTCAACCGTATCAGGAATTGTAATCTGCGTTACTCCGAGTGCTTTTTCAGCTTCAGAGTAATATTCACCAATATATGGGTTAGCAATGCCTGCATCTGCAACACTAGTGGCTGCGGACGTATTTTCACTTATATCTTTGTTTGTATTAGTTGCAGTTGTTGGGAAATTTTTTGAATTTTGGGGGTCTAGCTCTGTAGAGCTAAATTCATAGAACCCCCCCCCCCATTTCTATATTCGTACTGATGTTCGTAACAGTGTATGAGGTGTTATTAACCTGAATGCTTGAGGGTATAGCAAGTGTGTCTTTTAGAGATTTAGCAGACCAACCAAGAAGTGCTGCCC
>NZ_JAAKEF010000023.1:0-27920 GCF_011039055.1 Adlercreutzia sp. ZJ154 | reverse complement strand
TATCCTGTAAAGTGTCCATAGTGGCCGTTGCCTTTCTGCTGAATCGGTTACTTTCACAAAAACGATTCTAGGCAATGGTCACTTCTATCTCAAAGTGGCTCCTGACACCAACTTTCGGCACACGATCGAGAACACTGGGCAAACAGGGTTCTTCAATTCTATTTTGATTCGTAATTGACGTAATTTGGCATTATAGACTGTGGAAAGTCGGAAGTTTTGACCATTTTTCGCCTAAAAAGTGACGAAGGCAACACACGGTCTGGTTTGGTCAGAGTTCCATCACAGCGCGCCCTATCCATATGCAATCGACTAAAACAGACACACTTTTCTGCCTTATGCCTAATCTTATGATTAAGCCGCTAGACCTTATGAAAGTGCACCGCGTTCGAGCAAGGACGAAGCGCAGGAAGCACCAGTTCAGAAGGGTGGTTCGTGCAAAATAAGTCTAGCTGTCCGGGTAGGATTCGAACCTACAACCCTCCGGTTAACAGTTCGACTAGCCGCATGAACGGTAAATGACAATATAAGACATCCAAATGCGTCTATTTAATCAACTTACGTCGTACCTGCTTAAGAAAGTTCTGCTTGAAGTTCCTGTACTTACCGAAGAATCGCAAATACGTCTGCGATTCGGCTCCATCCCCATACTTCATAGCGGCAAGCTCAATAGTACACAGATAATCCGCCGTCTGCGCAAGGCACTTCTCTTGATGCGACAGATTTTTGTAAACTGCCACGTCCTTGGCTAAAACGTAATCAAACGCGGCATGTAAGGCATCTGTCACCGCCTTATGACCGCCATCGTAATATATTGGCACCTTATCGAACTGTTGAAACTTCTCCAAATGGTCAAATAGGAAGTTCACTATGTCTTTGCGCATTCTCGCCTGCAGCTCTTCTTTGCCTTTTACATCTGACGCGCTGTAAGTAAACGTCTTATAAGAGACGGGTAGCGTCCGAACCAGCATCGAAAACGCCACCAATAATCGCTTGCGCTGTTCAACAGATAATCGCTCATATGCTTCATGCCCATGCAGTAGATCGACTGCATGGAACGGTAGATCAGGAATATCTTCAAGCGCAATTCGCTGCTCGTAAGCGTTGATCATTGGCGCAATGCTTTCAGACTGGTCGTGGAAGACTAGGGTAAGCATGTAGTAGCCAGCCCGCATGTCCTGCTGACCAGTTTCGTCCACGAAGCAGCTTACGAGCTTCAACCTATTCCCTCCTTAGAATGCAGAACGGCGAGGGAACACCCTCGCCAGTCTGGAGCCATCGGAATCAAGTTCCTCCGGCAATGGTACTTATACCACAGAATCATGCATTATCTTGCCACCACGGAAGCATTGTTACCAATTCACCATATCGAGCATTTAACACGACCTCCGACATGACAGGCTTTCACGAACGCAAAACGCTTCGCCTCAAAAACAAACACTCGTAGGTCGGAGCACATTTCCACACAACCCTTCACAACCCTTCACAACCCTTCAAAACGCTTTTTTCGCGATTATTTTTACACAAATTTTTACACCGTTCGTGTTCCCTCAAGAGCCTCTTCGCTGCGATACTCCGTCCGTCCTACAGCATCCGAGTTGCGTTGACCATCAAAATCGACCAACTTCAACTACAGATTATATTAAAGGTATTTCTATATCTAAATCATCTAGGTTCGAGCGCCCTGAACGCGTAACTGTTCTCTCAGATCGAAACGACAATCGTCAACCCGATAGGCTGCAAACAAGAAGAACTGAGATCATCTATGTATGACCTGCTCACCAAGGCGAACCCAGAGCTAAAGGCGCATTGGGGTGCAATGCTGTTCGTAAAAGGTATCTACTTAGTATCGGCAGCATCAAGACTTATATCCCCTTTTGTATTCCGACTCGTGTAATATTCGCCAATCAGTTTTCGGCCGTCGTTTTCGACCTTAAGTCGTGCAGTTCCAAAATGAATCGGACTATTGTCTCTAAGTTTAGCTTTTGGGGTGTTAATGTATTCATAGACCAACATATACCTTTCTCTATGTTGCTCAAAATCGGCAGAAGTTGAAATGCTTTCGCTCTCGTCACTCTTCATGCATATCTCTACCTTGTCAAAGTGTTGAATGATATTTAGACTTATCGAGCGCTCCTTGGAGTCGCAATCTGATACCAACACACCATCATAGTGTTTAAACAATTTTGGTATATGAAAAATGTTTAGATATCTCCATATCCATTTGCAATAGATAACACAAATAGCAAGTGTTGCAGTCGTTGCCTCACTAATGAAAGCTAGATAGTCGGAAAAGGCAAGATTCTCGATTCCTTCAATAAGGATATGTGCACCGTAAACGCAAATAAAGGAAACCATTGCGACCACAGAAATCGCTTTAGAATATTGCTTGCTGCGTTCGCTCATGTTTTAGCCATTCTAATCGTATTCAACGTTGCTGTTGATTTCGTCAATGAACTGCTTGTATAGAATCTTGTCTATTTCAGATGCACACAGTGGCTTTACCCCGTTAGCTTCTTTGTATTCACTAACGTCTTCTTTATGTTCATACAAGTAATTTATTACCTCTTTTAGGATAAAACCGAGTGATGAGTACTTGGTATAGACGGAATCTGGAACATTCCAAAGAAGAGATTCGACACCAAATGACGTAACGAACGATGCGCCATGGAACTTAGAATCTTTCAGCTTGTATCGTATGGTTTTAATCACTCTTACAATCTTTTTATATGCATGATTTGTGGCTACATTTTTCTTTCGTCCGTGTTGGATGTGTAGCTCAGGATAGTTAATTATGACTCCGCCATCGTCTGGGAATATCACAATTCCGCCGATGTAGTTATTCCTGTCCTTGCTGTAATCGTTTCGATAGTCTCGGTATCTCATCGCTGGAACAGTGTCGGCATCCTTGCGTGATGTGTTTCCATGTACCTTGATTGACTTATTCTTTCGCTCAACGTCACTTCCGAATTTTTCCCGTAGGGCTTTTTCAACACGATCCTTAAATGATGGGTTCTCTGGTTCTACGTTGCTGAAACCGTAATCCAAATTGCTTTGCGGATAGCAGCTTGACGAATCTCGGTATTCTGTTTCAAATCTGTCTTCTTGAATGACCGCTATATCAACATCGCTATTATGTCTTACATTGGTGTTGTTAGCATAAGATCCTTGAACGAACAGCGTAACTTCATGCCTTCCGAAAAGGGTTCGCATACGAACGGCGTAAGAATACGTTCCATCATACAGTGGCACAATGTCTGAGCTTGTTCGCATATAGCCTAATGAAAATAAGGCCTCGCTAACCATCCGAATAGCCCTTTTGCACGCTTCTTGCTCGGTATGGCTGAGCGGTTTAGCCATTTCTTGCAACTGTGCCTCTGTATATTTTGCCATCTAAGCCCTTTCGTCCAACTTCGCCTCTATGCTTTTATTTCAGCTTCCTAGCTTTCGCGTCTTTAGTTCCACTTGTTGCCGAATGCCTTCTCCACGAACTCCGCGAGCTTACCCTCCTTGGCCATGGCGGCCGAGTCGGCACACACGAAATTGCTGTCAAGCCACTGCCCGTGCTCTCCGTTGTACCCCAAGATGAAGTGCGTCGCTATCTGGTAGATAATCTCGGTCGGGGCAATGCCGAACACCTGGCGCTCGATGATGTGCGAAAGCCGCTCGCTATCGTCGGGGAAAATCTCTCGCATCTTCTCGGAATTGTACAGCCGCGTGATTATCTCGGCAATGTAAAGCCCCGACTTCATGTAAAGGTCGGCGAAGGTGGCGTCAGGGTCATCGAAGCAGCCTGGGTTCTCCGCCTCAAGCAAGTCAACCATCTGCTTGACCACGCGCTTGGGCGTGAATATCTGGTTTGTCTTCTGCGGCGGCACGTAGTCGAATATGTCCTCTTTGATGGACAGGTCGAAGTAGTCGGCAAGCTCGCCGCGCAACCTTATGAACTCCTTAACGGAATCGTTGAACACAACGGGGTCGAACAGGTTGCCGTCGAAATGGCGGACTTCGCCCGTTGCCTCGTCGGTGTAGTCGCCGCCATCGCGCAGGAATCGGAATTCGTCAACGGTGATGGAAGTCACCTCTTTGAACACCTCGGGCGGGATGATCACATCGAAGTTCCCGAGCGTCGTGCCATCCTCTCCATACGCCATGAGAAAGCTCGGAATGGTGCGGCTGAAACCGCGCAGATGATCGCGGATCCCAGATTCGATGTCCTGCTTCTTCTGCTCCTTCTTGGCCGTCTCCACCTCGCGCACGATGTCTGCGCCGGCACTTTGAACCAGATCGGCCTTCTTGTCCCCAAGGGATGTCCTCAGCTTATCGGCGGCAGCCTTCATCTGCTCGTCGTGTCTTGCGTTGATCTCGTCCATCTGCGCATCGGTCTCGGCAATCGCCAAGGCGTCCGCGCGCGACCGCTCGATGATGTTGCGCTGAATCTTGTAATCGCCAATTTCGCGGTGCAGCGCTATGTCGGCATCCGCCTTTATCTTGCGCTCTATGCGCTTCTGCGCAGCAGGTTTAAGCTCGCTGCCATAGTTTTGCTTGGCAGCCTCGACCAGCGGCTTGGACACCGTGCTAACGAAAGCCGATTCAAGCTGTGCCAGCATTTCGTCCTCATCGCCGTTCTTGCCGCCTTTGCCCTTAGAGACTATCTCGTCTATGGCGTTGCCCAAATCTTCCTCGACCGCACCGTACACCTTGTCGCCGAAGAGGTCTGCGGCAAGCCCGATGGCTTGCTGCTCAGGTATCTCGACATTGCCCTCGGCGTTAAGGCTGAGCTCTTCCGCCGTTGCTCCCTGCTCGATCCCCAAATCCTTGTTCGGCGCTTTGAAGGGCTCGAAGTTCTGAATGAGCTCGATTACCTTCGCTGGCGCATGGAACACGTTGCTTATGTTCTGGAACAGAAAATCGCTCATGAACCCGCGCTTCACCACCTCGCGGCTGCGAATCCGCCTAGGCACCGAAAGCACCTGCTCGGCATCGAGCTCCATCATCTCCCCGGCCTCGTCCTCGCCGTAGACGGGGAAGAAGTTCAGCAGCGTCAATACATGCCTCTTGCGTGCGTCAAGGTCGCCCTTGGCCTTTGCGGTGTCGCTATAGAGGTCGTTGGCGAACTGCTCGAATATCACGAGCGTTCTCGCCGGGTCGAAGTCGAAGACGTAGGCGTTTTGCTTGCGCAAGTACCCGCCGTTCTCGTAGAACAAACACGGGTTCTGCGCACGGAAAGCCGCTTGCATGTAAAGCGAGGGGCTCTTCATGTTGGAGAGCATCAGCACCGCCGTCCATTCGGGCACGGTCACGCCCGTCGTCAGCTGTCCCACAGACAGCGTGATGGTCTTGTCATGCGTCGCTATGGCGGCTTTAACCTTGTCGAAAGATTGCTGAACCTCGTCGGTATCGTCTATCTTGCCGTCGCCCGCCGCAAGCACTATCCCATACTCGCCGTTGCCGAAGACGGGGTGGTTCTTGAGCTTCTTCGCCAACGCCCTGGCAGAATCCACGCGGTCGAGCATCCAAAGCGTGTGCTTCAGCTCGTCTCTCAGCTCCGGGGTGCTGAACGGGAACTTCTTCTGCTCGGTCAGCGCATCCAAGAACTTGCCGACGTCGTCGTTGTGCACGAAGTTGCCGCGATCGTTCGTGGCGAAGAACTCGTTCAGGTCGAAGGCGTACTCCACGGTCTGGCCGTCTATCTCCACACCCTGGGACACCTCTTCTGCCACGATGTCGCTCATCTTGTAGGTGAACATGTTCAGCTGCGGCAGATCGGAGTACGGGTTGGGAAGCTCGTCGTCGGCCCAATTGCGCTTCGCCTCCTGTTCGTCGGCGTAAGTCCAGTTGAATATCGCATCCTCGGGGAACTTCTCGTTGGCCAACGCCTTGAAGGGCGTGCCCGAAAGGTGCAGCGTGAACTTGCGGTGTACATGGTCAAACGCCACGTCGGTCTTGAAGGTGTCGACGCCCTCGTGCGCCTCGTCAACGATAAGGACGTCCCAGTTGATCTGCGTTATCCACTCCAGCTTCTCGTACTCTCCGCCGAAATAGATCGAGCCCTTCAGATCCTGCAGGCTCACAAAGGCGATGAAGTTCTTCGGCTCCCTCCCAACGCGCAGGTACTCAAGGTACTCGTCGCGCGTCTTTGCGTGCTTGGCCCGGTCAAGCGAGCCCGCATTGCTGATGAAGTGATAGCCGCCCTCAAGCCCCACGAACCTCACGTAGTCGTCGTACCAGCTGTTGGCGATGGCCGGCCTGTTGGTGACTATCAGCACCGTCCGAGCCTCCATCTTCTTGCAGAGGTCGTAGGCGGAAAGCGTCTTTCCGAAGCGCGGCTTGGCGTTCCAGAGGAATTCGCCATTCTCGTGCAGATGCGCGTAATCTGCCGTTTCCTCCACGGCTCGTCTCTGCTCGGCACGAAGCTCGTACGCCATTGCCCCAGGCATCTCAATGGAGCCGCGATTGACTCTGAACTCGAAGAACTTCCCCTGAGACTCGCTGCCGCTTATGTAGAACCATTCCGTCCTGGGCTTGTTCTCGTAATCCAGCTTGCGCAGGTAGTCGTGAAAGTCGGTATCGCGAAAGGTGTCTCCCGAACCGTCATCGTAGATGGCGTTTCCCTGCCATTCCTTTCGCCATGCTATGTCGGCAGTGTGGGTCTGCTGCCTGATGCGGGTATCAACGTCTTGTTCCGTGTAGCCTATTTTCGTCCAGCCGTCATGCGATGGAACCTCAGGTGTCGTGTAGGCATAGATAGTTGGTATCGCACGCGTTGTGCTCTTGATCGTTTTGGAGACGTCTAAACCAGCCATTAGTCCATCTCCTTCACATGGGTCTCGATGAACTCAATTTCTTCATCGGAGAGACCGTATTTCCTGTAGAGCTGCTGGTCGATCTCCGCAACCGACTTCGACCAGTCGATGTCCGAGTTTGACGTGAAGTCTTGGAGGGGAACGTAGCGCCAAACACCCCGATCATTGTCCTGCGTGATTTTCAGTATCCCCAAAAGAGTGCGTGCAAATTTGCCTTTCACGTACTTCATGCAGGCTTGCGCTTCATTTTCCGAGAGAAAAGAACCGATACTTATGAAGGACTGAGTAAACCCAATTAAGGGCTGCCCAATTAAGGGCGTAGAGAGCACCTCACCCAATGCACCAGATCCATTTGCCCGTGGAACCAAAACTTTCCAGGCATTCAAGCTATCGTGTGAAAAATCAACGTACCTTCTCTCGATGTACTTCCAGACGCGTTTATTCTTCTGAATACCGAGAACCTTTACTGTGCCTTCTTCGCCCTCCTCTTTAAAGAGGGGAACTTTATCGAAAATGTTATTGCGAAAGCGTTTGTCCTTGCCGCCATTTCCAATAGCACTACGCAAATTGGGATAATCCTCATACAATGCATCTAAATCAAAACGAACCTGTGTTTGGATAATGGAGGAGAGGCTTTCCGTCTCCTCTTTACAGCTGGCCTTCTTGTGAATGGAAGCGAGCTCGGAAAAAGCCGTGAACGTTCCAATAGCGCCAAAAGTTCTGGTGGCATCACGGTAGGTAATCGCAATGCCACCTTTGATGTCTTGCTGCGGGAAAAACGCTGAACAATCCGCAGCATACTCAACCACTTTGAGATGGGGGTCGCTGAGCATCTTCCTGTTCCATGCTTTTGGAGTGCTTCCCGCATCGAAAAGAAAACGCGCAGGCGTAATCAGTTCAACTTTATCGGCAGCCTCATATGCCTCATCCATGAATCGATTGTAGACGGGAGGTGCATAGTTGGCATTATCCCCTTCCTGCTCTTCCTGATAAGGCGGGTTTCCGATGATGTAATCGAACTTCATGCTTTTGCCTTTCCGTCGTATGCTGCGAAACTCAACGACCCTGTGTGACTTCCAGTTCTTGACAAGCGCCCACCCGCGCGCGGGCTCGCTCGCGCCCTCTTCGGGCTCAGAGCTGAGCATGTCGAGCAGGGACATCTGCACCGCCTCGGGGGGCGGAGCACCGAACGGAACGCAGTTCGTAAGGCCGTCCATCTGCCACAAGTTCCAGCTGATAATCTCTGCCAGACGCTTGTATTCGCTTTTCTTCAAGGGGCCGTGCCCTGCATCCGCGAGGAAATCCTCGACCGAGGCCAAGACGTTTATGCGGGCTATCAGCAGGTTGTCGCCCTGCAGCTCATACCCATACGTGGACTGCAAGGCGCGCACGGCCCAACGCAGCCAGTCCTTGCGGTTGCCAGTGTTCACCGACACGAGCGACAGCTTTCGGCTCAAGATGCCGCTGCGCTCCGAAGGGGCAACGCGCTCACCGCTTGACGCATCGTAGCGGTTGACCAGGTACGGCGCCTCGCCGCAGGTGATCTCTAGGCGGTTCGACTCCACGTACGCCTGCCACTCGGGCATGTCTGCCTTGGCTCTGTCGCTCTGCAGCCAGTCATCGCGCCACGCCCTATCCGCCTCGTCGATCATCGTTCGGCACACCCACGTTGGCGTGAACACCTCGGCATGCGCCTTTGTGAGCGCGGCGCGCTCAAGTGCCTCCTTGCGAGCGCGTGTGCGAATAAGGTGGATGTTCTCGCCTGTGATGCGCTCTGCTGATATTTGGTCTTGCGGCTGGAATCCCTCGCCGCAGTCTGCATACGACGTGGTTGCCCAAACGATGTTGCCGTCGGTCGAACGGTCGGCCAAAAGGATGTCGAGGATTCCAAGCTTCTCGAAGCGAGCGACGTCCTGCGAGACAGAAAGTGGGTCAGCGACAACGTTGGCGTCACAACCTGCTTCGCCGCTCGCGTCTGCGAGATTCCTCGATTCCGCATGCTCTGCCACTCGCACTCCTAGTATTCTCGTGCGATATGGCGTGGCCGAACAAAAACATAGACGTTATTTTGAGCCCGAATATCCGCTTTATTCGGCATCGGCATAATCGCATCTTCCCTGTGTAAGCGCGATTTTACCGCAAACGGAGTTAGAGCCAAATAACGTCTACGTTTTCGGGGCGTGAAATAGTCCAAAAAAGCATCAGGCGGATGTGTCATTTGAGACACTTGTGAGTTATCCTTTGTCCTCTGTATTCGTCAACAATAAATTCGATATTTTGCTATGCTTTGGACATGCTGATCATTCTTTCCTGACCTCCTTAGTCGGATTACACATGCAATGACTAAGCTAGTCGATTTGGAGTGGTAGGTCTGTTTGCTAGCAAACTGTCGATTTAGATATATACATGACGACGCAGACGCGAACCGAGAAGCCATGGGTCGCTTGCAGAAACTGATCAGTTTTCCGCCCTGACGCCCACCTGATATGCCATTTGATATACCACCCTGATATGTCACCACAAAAAAACGAGGTCAGAAATAACTTCTGACCTCGTACTTCTTTTATGGCTCCCCGGGTAGGATTCGAACCTACAACCCTCCGGTTAACAGCCGGATGCTCTGCCGTTGAGCTACCGAGGAATATATGTGCCGCTCGAAGCGACGGCTAGTAATTATATATCAAAGAAAAAACTATGCAAATCCTAATCTTCTAAGTAGTCCTTTAATTTGCTTGAGCGGGAAGGATGACGAAGTTTCGCAAGAGTCTTGCTCTCTATCTGGCGAATGCGCTCGCGCGTAACACCAAATTCGCGACCCACTTCTTCAAGTGTACGCGGATGCCCGTCTTCCAAACCAAATCGAAGCGCAATTACCTTACGCTCTCGTTCAGCCAACCCATCGAGAACCTTACCCAATTGCTCTTGCAGCATGCTAAAGCTTGCAGCATCGGGAGGCACAACAGCAGCATCGTCCTCAATAAAATCGCCCAACTGTGAATCTTCTTCTTCGCCTATGGGTGTTTCTAACGATACAGGCTCTTGGGAAATCTTTTGTATTTCGCGAACACGCTCAGCCGGAAGACCCATTTCCTCGCCAATTTCTTCCGGGGTTGGTTCGCGCCCTAAGTTCTGCAACAGCTGACGCTGAATGCGCACTAGTTTGTTTATAGTTTCCACCATATGAACAGGAATACGAATTGTACGCGCCTGATCAGCAATAGCGCGAGTTATAGCTTGACGAATCCACCATGTTGCATAAGTAGAAAACTTGAAACCTTTTGTATAGTCAAATTTCTCAACTGCACGAATAAGACCCAAATTGCCCTCTTGAATAAGGTCGAGAAACAGCATGCCGCGACCAACATAGCGTTTTGCAATAGAGACAACCAGACGCAAATTCGCTTCTATAAGCGCCTGTTTCGCGTCAAAACCAACCTGTTCAACACGGGTTAGACGACGCTTATCGCGGCGATTTAGTTCTATACCCTCTTCGGCAGCTTTTTCCAATTCTGCACTGGCAGCCGTTCCTGCCTCTATCTTCATAGCAAGATCAATCTCTTCTGCCGCAGTTAATAGGGGTACCTTACCTATTTCTTTCAAATACATCCGAACAGGATCGCCCGTAAGCATCGTAACCGAAGCCTCGGCATTGCGCTTGTGAGCTTTTGACTTTGAACGAGCCGATGTAACCTTAGGCAACTGGACATCCACAGTAGCTTTGAGTTCTTCTTCGGGAATACCCTCTAAAAGCTCTTCATCGGATTCAGTACCTGCCGAATCTGCCTCGCCCGCAACAATTGCATCATCAACTGAAATTTCTATCTCACTGGAATCAATTTCATCTGGACTAACAATCAGCTTATCTTCTGCATTCTTTTTTGAAGACGTTTTCGGCGTAGCCTTTTCGCTTGATTTAGCTTTTGAAGTTGATGTAGCGCTCTTGGTGCTTGTTTTGGCTTTGGTGCTTTTTGTATTCTTAGCTGCCGCAGTCTTCTCTGAAGATTTCGCAGTATCTTTTGTTGTTTTAGCTGCTGTTTTTGTGGTCGATTTCGTATCGCCTTTTGTAGCAGCCTTCTTATTAGAAGAGCTTGAAGCCTTAGCGGTTGTTTTAGTTTTTACAGCTGTTTCTTCCGTTTTGGCTTTGGATGTCTTACTTGGGCCCTTCTTGCTCTCTGTCTTCGCCTTCTCCTCGGCTTGCTTTGAGACTCTAGCCACTAGACATTCCTTTCGCAAGAAATTGCATTCAAAACATGGTGCGCAATCTGAGCGCAAACATGCGAACTGTAATCATACCTAAATTTCGAAATCTAATCAAGCAGTTTCTACAATATATCTATAGGATCAATATCTAAAGCAACATTAACTTCTTTAATTGCCTTTCGTGAAGTAAATATAGGTCGAAGAAGATTAGATATATCACTTGCCGGATCGGCTTTCACTAATATATGCCAGCGATAATTACCTCGCACTCTGGACAATACGCACGGATTAGCGGGCAAAACTTCCATATCACCAACATTGTCACACAAAGCAAGTGAAGCAAGTTGGCTATAAAGATTCTCAGCCTCCGCCTTAACAGCCGCCTCTTCACGCCCCCACACAAGCACATTAGCCATGCGCACAAACGGAGGATAACGCAGCATCTTGCGCTTTTGCAGCTCTTCATGCAAAAATGCTTTACGATCGTATGCGGCAGCTGTACGGATAGCAAGCGAATCGGCTAAATATGTTTGAACTATCACGTTCCCGAGAAGTTTGCCGCGCCCTGCTCTGCCTGCAACCTGCTCTATTAAATCAAAGGTGCGCTCAGCTGCTCGATAATCTGGAAGATATAGCTGCGTATCGGCATTAATTACGCCAACCAATGTAACATCTTCAAAATCTAGCCCCTTCGCTATCATTTGTGTGCCTAGCAATACAGCACTTGGCGCAGAAGCAAACTCTTCCAACAATCTCTGATGCGAACCTTTGGTAGAAGTTGTATCAGCATCCATGCGAATGATAGGAAATGCAGCCTCTTCGCCAAATTGCTCATCCAGCAATGAACGCAACTCAGACTGCACTCTCTGTGTTCCAGCCCCAAAACGCCTAAGATAAGGACTTTCACACTGTGGACAAACCGCAGGCACTGAAACAGTGTATCCGCAATGATGGCAAACTAATTTATTTCCTTGTTCATGATATGTAAGCGAAGTGGCGCAATTTATACATTCCGGCACAAATCCGCAGTCACGACAAAGAAGAAAACTGGCAAATCCCCGCTGGTTTAGCAGTAACACGGCTTTGTTGCCCAAAAATAGCTGCTCTTTCAAAGCAGAAGCAAGTCGCGCCGAAAACATTGAGCGGTTGCCAGCTCCAAATTCGGCAGCCATATCAACAACTTCAATCTTCGGTAAAGGAGCACCATTAGCCCTATCGGGCATGCTAACCAAGCTCCAATGCGTATCTATTCGAGCACGATACAGCGCCTCAATAGATGGTGTCGCAGATCCCAGTACAAGCGTGCCGCCATTTTCACGCATCATCCACTCCGCCACATCGCGGGCAACATATCTCGGAGCATTTTCCTGTTTGTATGTTGTTTCGTGCTCTTCATCTATCACTATAAGACCAACATCTTGAAGTGGTGTAAAAAGGGCGCTCCTAGCACCTACAACTACTCTAGCTTCACCGCTCCTTATGAAATCCCACTGATCGTAGCGCTCTCCCGCGCTCATACGCGAGTGCATAACCGCAACCGCACCACCAAATCTGCCACGAAAGCGCGCCACTGTCTGCGGTGTTAAAGATATTTCAGGAACTAAAACGATCGCATTGCGCCCCTGTGTAAGAATGTGCTCTATCGCCTGTAAATATACTTCTGTTTTGCCCGACCCTGTAACTCCATCTACCACCACCACATCCCCGCTGCGTTTATCCGCCGCACAGGTTATAGCTTGTAGTGCATTGCGCTGGCTTTCGGTCAATTCAGCAGGGCGACCATAGCCACCACGGAACATCTCGCCATCTGCAACGCCCCCGTTGCGCATGCGCCGCCTTCGCACTATTGAAACAACGTCCTTTTCAGCAAGATTTTTCACCACTTGCGAAATATTGCCATATTCAAGTGCTAGTTCCGCCATGCGCACATCTCCGCGCCGAACCGCATCTAGCACAGCAATTTGCTTCACAGCATTTTTCCTAGGATGAAAAGTTGCTATATTTGGTCCTTCGACAACCCATCTATCATCAACTTCCCCAATAGCAGGCTCTTCTAACCTCCAGCCACCATTGCGCAAACGAACAATGCGCGGCAGAGCACTAGGCGGAGTAAAAAGTCGAATACATACAGAAAGCGGTGCTACATATCTACTTGCCAAAAAACGCGCACAGTCAGCACCCTTAGCGTTGAAATAAGGCTTAGAAACTACCTGATCGATTGGTTTTAATGGGCGCTCGGGTTTATCAATATCGCGCACGAGCATAACAAAACCAATTGCCTTGCGCCCACCTAAAGGCACTAATACTGCACAGCCTATCTCAATATCATCTGCATCTTTAGGCACCAAATATGTATAAGGCGCGTCAAGCGCTTGTGCTGGAATATCTAATATGACCTCGGCTACCCGCACAAAAGCCTATGCCATCCCGCAAGCCGCCTTCAAAGCATCAACTTTGTCGGTAGCTTCCCAAGTAAACTCTGGAAGTTCGCGTCCAAAATGCCCATAAGCAGCGGTTTTGCGATATATCGGACGGCGTAAATCCAGTTCATCCACTATCGCAGCAGGGCGCAAATCGAAAACTTCACCTACAGCGCACTCTATATCTTTTTCTGGAACTTTATTGGTACCAAATGTATCAACCATTATAGATACTGGATTAGCCACACCTATAGCATATGCAATTTGTACCTCGCACCTATCAGCTAATCCTGCCGCAACCACATTTTTTGCCACCCAACGCGCCGCATAAGCAGCAGACCTATCAACCTTCGTACAGTCCTTACCCGAAAATGCACCGCCGCCATGACGTCCCATTCCGCCATACGTGTCAACGATTACCTTTCGCCCTGTAAGACCAGCATCACCCATCGGACCGCCTACAACAAAACGCCCTGTGGGATTTACAAATATTTCAGCATTATCCGCCAGCTTTACGCCCTGTTCTTCAAATACCGGCTTTATCACATTGTCTATGATTGCCTTGCGCAGCGTATCGGCATCCACATCTTCAGAATGCTGGGTAGATACAACAATTTTTTCAATCTCTACCGGCTTATCGTTTTCATAGCGCACAGATACTTGCGTCTTGCCATCAGGGCGCAAAAACTTCAATACACCGGTTTTGCGTACTTCGGTTAAACGCTCAGCAAGCCTATGCGCCAAATAAATTGGCATGGGCATCAATGTGGGTGTTTCGTTTACTGCATACCCAAAAACCATGCCCTGATCGCCGGCGCCGATTAACTCATAAGCATCGCTTTCCTTAGCACTTCCACGCTGTGATTCAAACGACTCATCCACCCCCTGCGCTATATCGGGAGATTGCTCGTGAATAGAATTCATAACAGCGCATGTGCTGCAATCAAAACCAAACTTTGCCCTGTTGTATCCAATCTCATTAACAACATCGCGCACTATAGCAGGCACATCCACATACGCCTGCGTGCGAATTTCACCAGTAACAACAACCATACCTGTCGTAGTAAGCGTTTCGCACGCACAGCGCACCTTACTAACGTCTGCAGGCTGACCATTAGGTGCAATATAGCCCGTCTCTTGAAGCTCAATCTCTTTCGCCAGAATAGCATCTAAAATAGCATCGCTTATTTGGTCACACATCTTATCTGGATGACCTTCAGTAACTGATTCTGAAGTGAAAATATAATCCTTGCTAAAGTTCGCCATAAGAGCATCCCTTCATCGATGTTGGCATTACCACCTTAAGAGAAACCCTCAGGTTGGTGTCAGGATCAGCGGGCCAACTCCCTACCCCGGCTCTTGATAATGGAAATACGGGCACCCAACAAAGGTGCCCGTATGCAAATTCTGGTGGAGCATAGGGGGATCGAACCCCTGACCTCATGGCTGCCAGCCATGCGCTCTCCCAGCTGAGCTAATGCCCCAAAAATGCGTTGACTACTATAACACAACGTAGCATTTTGCCAAGCATATTATGATTAAGCCTTCTCAATTTGCTCGATTATCGGCAAAAGCGCATTTTCTGTATCGTATTCCTCTACCTTGCCAGCATCGACCAAACGAGCAGCAACAGGATCTATAGGCAAAGTAGCGACGGCATCTATTTCGTACTTTTTGGCAACAGATTCGCCTTGCGGTTCACCAAAAATGTAATGTTTTTTACCGCAATCGTCGCACTTAAAGTAAGCCATATTCTCTACAAGACCTATAACCGGAACGTCCAAATTATGAGCCAAATTCACAGCTTTGCCCACTATTGCAGCTACAAGTTCTTGCGGAGCAGAAACGCTAACTATGCCATCTATTGGAAGCATTTGGAATATGGTTAAAAACACATCAGATGTGCCGGGAGGCATATCGATAAGCATAATATCAACATCGCCCCAATTCACTTCCTGCCAAAATTGCATAAGCGCATTTGTGACAACAGGTCCTCGCCAAGCAACAGGCACATCTTCGCCGGGAAGAAGCAAATTAACTGACATAATTTTTATCCCTGATGGTGTAGTAACAGGGTTTATACCATCTTCATCGGCAACAGGATGCGCATGCGCACCAAAAGCTTTAGGGATAGAAGGACCGGTTACATCGGCATCTAAGATTGCAACTTTTTTGCCCTGTTTTGAAAATTGAGCCGCTAAAAGACTTGTTACCAGCGACTTACCAACGCCGCCCTTACCCGACACGACCGCTATAGCCTTTTTTATGCTTGAACGGCTATTGGGCTCAAGTTTTGCAGGTGCCTGATCCTGAGTACGCGATCCACACCCAGCAACACCACAACTAGAGCAACTGCCAGTGCAGTCCTCTGGTGCCTCTTGTGTTAATTCTTCGTTTTCTGACATCACGTATTACCTTTCAAAAAGAAGCGGCTACGATCAGCCGCTTCACTTTATTTATATCTATTATTTTTTTTAACAGACACTCAACCTATTTTTCAGACGCATAAAATTCAGCTTCATCGAACAGGTCATGTACCGACTTCCCGTCCAAGAAAGGTAACTCCAAAAACTCGGCAATAGTCGGAACTAACTCACTCGCATCTACATAATGACCCTTCTCGTTCTTCTGCGAACAATCTTGAACTCTCCAATAACGATCGTTCACATCAGTAAGATAGTAGCAATTTCCGTCTACTTCCATGTAGATAGCATGGTTCGCATGGAGGTACGGCTGCAGATCGTCGAAAGATATTTCGAGTACCTCGTTTGATTTGACTCCCATTTTGACCCTTTCGTTCGACATTTCTGTAATTAACATCTTAGCAAGTTTACGCGGCGTGTGCAGTGCAACTTTCAATTATTCGAGATGTATACTTATGTATATTATTTTACACGCACGAAAAAGCAAGGAATGCCGATGTCAAATACCGTCGATCCCGTATTTGCTCCCGAGGCGCTACGCGCTCCGGAGTTGATGAATTCTATCGATCTAGATGCTTTCAGCATTGCTACATCACAGCTTGTAGGAAAATTGGACAAAAACCCCAAGACGGCAGCAATCGTTTTAGCCGGCGGCACAGGAGATCGCTTCGGTCGCGAAGGCGGTAAACAACTTGTAGAAATAGCCGGAAAACCAATTCTTACATGGTCAGCCGAAGCGTTTGATGCTGTAGGAGATATTGGTCTTATAGTAATAGTTTGCCCGGAAGAACGCACCGAAGAATACTTAAAACGGGCTATCGATCCTTTTCCGTTTGTAACGCCAATAGTTATGGCGCCAGCCGGACAAATTCGTCAGGAATCCGCATTCAAAGGGCTTGAAAAAGTTCCTGACGATTTTGAATTTGTCGTATTGCACGATGGTGCGCGCCCGCTAATCTCTCCGGACATGGTGCTACATACCATCAATACTGTAAAAGGAAATATCGACGTAGACGGAGCGGTAGTTGCACACCCCTCTATCGATACCTTAAAAATTGTTGAAGATGGCGTTATTGTAGGAACCCCAGACAGAACAGTTTTTTGGAACGCCCAAACACCTCAAGTATTCCGCACTGGAATATATCGCCGCGCTCAAGTTTCTGCCATGTCGGATGGTTTTGTGGGAACAGACGACTCGTCGCTAATAGAGCGCTTAGGCGGCACCGTAATGGTAGTTGAGGGCAAGCGTGACAACATTAAACTTACAGTACCAGAAGACTACATGTTACTAGTCTCTGCCGTGCGCGCACTTGCAGAAAGCTATATCCCGGAGTCGGAACGATGATTGCACCAGATATGCGTTGCGGTATCGGTATGGACGTGCACGCTTTCGCTGAAGGGCGCAAACTTATATTAGGTGGCGTTGAAATTCCATACAAACTAGGACTTGATGGACACTCTGACGCAGATGTATTGGCACACGCTATCGCCGATTCTATTCTTGGAGCCGCACGCATAGGAGACATTGGCAAACTGTTCCCAGATACCGACCCCGCTTTCAAAGATGCGAACTCTATGTTGCTTTTGCGAGATGCAGCATGCGCGGTACGCAGCAAGGGGTTTTGTATTGTAGATGTAGATTCAGTCCTAGCAGCACAGCAGCCTAAGCTTTCTCCCTATCGCGAGCAGATGCGCGCCAACCTAGCTGCAGCGCTTGAAATCCCTATTGAAAACGTAGGCGTAAAAGCTACCACCACTGAACACTTAGGGTTTGTTGGTCGCGAAGAAGGTATTTGCGCATGGGCTACCTGCCTTATCAGCAAAGAAAGAGAGACAAAATGATAAAGCTCTACGATACCAAGCAACGTCGCAAAGTTGATTTCATACCTCGCGAAGAGGGCAAGGTTAGTATGTATGTGTGCGGGCCTACTGTTTACAACCGTATTCACCTAGGAAATGCGCGCACTTTTATATCGTTTGATATGATCCGTCGTTATTTTGAATGGCGCGGCTACAACGTAACTTTTGTTCAAAACGTAACAGATGTTGACGACAAAATAATAGCAAAGGCAAGCGAAGAAGGTCGCAGCGCCGCAGATGTAGCAAAGGAATACACTGAAGCATTCATAGCAGACATGCATGCAGCCGGCGTTGCTGCGCCTACAATACGACCAAAAGCTACCGAAGAAATAGATGCCATGATAGCTTTAGTACAAAAGCTAATCGATAAAGGACATGCCTATGCCAAAGAAGGCGATGTTTATTTCGATGTGCGCTCAGATGCCCATTACGGATCGCTTTCTGGGCGCAATATAGATGAAATGGAAGCGGGGCACCGCGAACTTCGCGCAGACGGTAAAGGCGTAGAAGACAGAAAACGCGATCCTTTAGATTTTGCGCTTTGGAAAGCTGCTAAACCGGGAGAGCCATCTTGGGAATCGCCTTGGGGTTTAGGTCGCCCGGGATGGCACATAGAATGCTCAGCTATGAGCGAAAAATATTTGGGACTCCCAATTGATATCCACGGCGGAGGTGCCGACCTTATATTTCCCCATCATGAAAATGAATGCGCACAAAGCGAATGCGCATACGATGGAGCTTTTTCTAGATACTGGATGCACTCAGGAATGCTACAGATTAATTCCGAAAAAATGAGTAAATCGCTTGGTAATTTTCTTCTGCTTCATCAAGTTTTAGAAGAAGCCAGACCGCTTGCCCTACGTATGTTAATGCTGCAAACACATTATCGAAGCCCGCTTGATTTCTCAATGGAACGAATTGATGAAGCCAACGCTGCTTTATCACGAATAGAAACAGCCTTAGAGAACATGGCTTGGTTGTGCAAAAATGCACAGACCGATGCTCCAAGTGTCCTTGACGAAAAAGATATCGAAGCAGTTGTTGAGCAAACGCGCGAGGATTTCACATCTGCGATGGATGACGACTTTAACGCACCCGCTGCGCTAGGTTGTATTTTTACATTAGTTGGTCATATGAACACCGCATTAGCTGGTAAAACCTTATCAGATAAAGATGCAGTATGCACCAAGCATGCAAGCAACCTTATCAAAGAACTTTTAGGCGTGTTAGGAATGAAGCTCGAAGATAAGACTAGCGCTAGCTATCCAGAAGAAACTATATCTCTAGCAGCCGATATGGCAGATTACACCGGCGAAAACACAAATGAGGCACTAAGCGCTCTAATAGAGGCACGCACTTCAGCTAAAGCTGCTAAAGATTGGGGTAAAGCTGATGCTATTCGCGATGGCTTGATAGAGTTAGGTTTTATAATTGAAGATACACCGCAAGGTGCTAAGGTAACTTACGCTGGCTAATTTAATCTTCATTTAGCTATAAGAAAGCCTAGAGGCGCAAACTCTAGGCTTTCTTCGTATCTATAAGCAATCTGCGATATTTACTCAGTACCGCTTCCTATGGCTCCAGCCGGTGCCGGTTTAGAAACGCCAGCATTTCCAAGATCGAAATTGGTAAGCAAAAGTTCAGCCTCGCGAGCAATCGAGTCGCGCTTGCGCGGTGCCGGAATACTTCCTGTACCCTCATTAAACACTAGGTGAGTATCCTCGCCTTCGCCTTCCACATCCACATCAACAACAGAACCGCTTGTCCAACGACCCTCCAATATCTGCTCCGATATCGGATCTTCCAGCAAACGTTGAATAGCACGACGCAATGGACGTGCACCATATGTCGTATCGGTGCCTTCAGAAGCGATGAATTGACGAGCCGCATCGGTCAAGTTAATGGTCATATTCTGCTCTATCATACGATCTCGCAGATCTGCCACCATTAGTTCAACTATCTGCCCAATTTGCTCCTTCGTTAAGCTCTTGAACACAATTATCTCGTCAAGCCTGTTAAGAAATTCTGGTCTGAATATATTTTTCATTTCGCTCATAACGCGGCTTTTGATTTCTTTATCGGAAAGCCCATCTTGCCCTTGCGGACTAAAGCCTAGCGGAGTGGACTGTGCAATTTCACGCGCACCTACATTAGAGGTAAGAATAATAACCGTATTGCGGAAATCGACCGTGCGTCCCTGTGCATCGGTTAACCTACCTTCTTCAAGTATCTGCAATAAAATATTGAATACATCCGGATGCGCTTTCTCTATTTCATCGAACAGCACCACAGAATACGGACGCTGACGTACCGCCTTTGTAAGCTGACCACCCTCATCAAAGCCGACATACCCCGGAGGCGAACCAACTAAACGCGAAACTGCATGCTTCTCCATGTATTCCGACATGTCAAACGACAACAGCGCATCTTCGGAATTAAAGAGAAATTCCGCAAGCGATTTTGCAAGTTCTGTTTTGCCAACACCAGAGGGACCTAAGAAGATGAACGAGCCAGCCGGGCGCTTCGGGTCTTTCAATCCAGAACGCGAACGTCTAATAGCCTTCGATAGCGCTGTAACTGCCTCTTCTTGTCCAATTACGCGTTCATGTAAGACGCTTTCCATCCGCAAAAGTTTCTCTGTTTCAGCCTCTGTCAAGCTAGACACCGGAACTCCGGTAGACATCGATATAACATCAGCGACATCTTCCATAGTAACTTGGTTGATACTCTTCGCTGAATCAGCCTCCCACTGTTTCTCGGCTTCTTCGCGCTTGGTTTTAAGCTCGGCTTCTTTATCTCTAAGTGAAGCTGCACGCTCAAAATTCTGTTCACCTATGGCTTTGTCTTTATCTTGGCGAACACGCCTTATCTGGTCATCCAATTCGCGCAATTCTGGCGGCAGCGTCATATTGCGTATACGCATGCGCGCACCAGCTTCATCTAGGACATCTATCGCCTTGTCGGGCAAATACCTATCTTGAATGTAGCGATTGGCAAGCGAAACGCTAGCCTGAAGCGCCTCTTCAGTAAAATGCACCTGATGATGCGCTTCGTATCTATCACGCAAGCCTTCCAAAATACGTACAGCCTGCTCTTCATTTGGCTCTTTTATCGTAAGGGGCTGGAAACGCCGCTCAAATGCAGAGTCCTTCTCTAAATGTTTGCGGTATTCATCTAATGTAGTAGCACCAATTATCTGGATTTCGCCACGCGACAGCGGAGGTTTCAATATTGCAGCTGCATCTATAGAGCCTTCAGCAGATCCAGCACCTATTATCGTGTGTATCTCATCGATGAATAGCAGTACGTCACCTGCATCCATTACCTCTTTGATAACTTTCTTCATACGCTCTTCAAATTCACCGCGATACTTACTACCAGCGACAAGAGCCGATACATCAAGTGTTATCAGACGTTTATTGCGCAACAAATCAGGAACTTGATTCGATGCGATAAGTTGAGCTAGCCCTTCTGCAATAGCAGTTTTACCTACGCCCGGTTCTCCTAAAATAAGCGGATTGTTCTTCTGCCGCCTAGACAAAATCTGCATTACGCGCTCTATTTCTGCAGCGCGACCAATTACAGGGTCAAGCTTACCATCATGCGCTTTTTTAGTAAGGTCGGTTCCAAATTCGTTCAACATGCTATCGTGACTGCCGCCCATAGGATCAAACGAATTACGACCTGCCATTACCGGTGTCTGACCAACTATATCGTTCATTGTTGACCGAATGTCATCACCGCTAATTCCTAAACGCGAAAGCACATCTAGGGCAGTACCCTCTCCTTCTCGAACAATACCTAATAGCAAATGTTCTGTAGATATATAACTTTGCCCCATCTGCATGGCTTCACGCAGCGAATTCTCTAACACTCGTTTTACGCGAGGAGTAAAAGCTAAATGCCCCGACACATCAGTATCTTCATCTATTGAAGAAACCTGACGTATAGCCTGAACTACATCGTCATACGATACATTCATGCGCTCTATAGCCTGTGCCGCCAAACCCTCTTTTTCTTTTATAAGCCCAAGCAGAATATGCTCTGTACCAACATATGGCTGATGCAGAGCCCGCGCTTCATCCTGAGCCAGCACCAGCACCTTTCGAGCTTTATCTGTAAATTTTTCAAATGACATGTTCCCTCATTTCTAACACGCTATCACAATCTTTTTTTTCGAATGCAATTTTAGCAGTCGTTGGGCTAGAGTGCTAGCCAAGCACAACATACCCATATGCTATACAAACAAGAGCGGGACCAAACGGTCCCGCTCCAGATAAAACTATTTCAAACATGCGTTAATCACGCTTACCACCAATCGATATTGGAAGCGCATCGGCTGCATCGCTTGCTTGCTGTGTACGTATAAGCGCTACTGCCTTCTCCCATCGCTCAGAAGTGGACTTCTGCGCAAGCTCCTTATCAACTGGTTTACTTTCTATGATACGCTTCGCAAATGTTGGCATCTTCTCTGACATAGAAGTAATTTTGATAACTTCTCCAGTCTGCGGCGCTTCGATAAAGCACCCTTCAGCCAAATACATACCAACATGTCCAACAGTGTTATCTTCATAGGTGAAGAAAAGCAAATCGCCCATATGCAAATCGTTAAAATCTACATCGTCACCCTGCATACACTGATAATGAGTTGTACGCGGAATTTCAACTCCCATTGCCTGACGGTAAGCATACTGAACCAAGCCAGAGCAATCAAATGAGCCGGGAGTTGTGCCACCCCATACATAATCTTCACCAAGATGCGAAGTTGCCTCAACTACTAAATCAACCAAATCACGTTGCTCCATCTGAAGCTCACCTGTTTCCAAATTTGCTTCAGAAGAATAAAACTGACCGTCGTTATCAACTACTTCATATGTATGAGTAAGAACGTAATCTAGTGGCTCATCGTAACGAGTTAAATCGTATGTAACAATAAGATCTTGCAGTTTGGCGGAATATGCAATATCGGTAGCGTAGCGACCTTGCAGAAAATCGCAGGCATCTACATATGTCTCGGCATTCAATTTCCATGCCCCGCTGTAGAATCCACCCATGCTATTAGTCAAAAGCAATGCATAATCAGTTAGCGAATCGCGCATAGTGGGATAACTGCGAAAATCAGAATCGGTTATATACATCATGCCGCTATCATCATATTCGACAGTGCGCATGTTAACGCTGCTGCCATTATAGGCACCCTTTATACCAAACAAATTATTATTAGGAGCAGTAGCCAAAGCCGAATTGCCAGAAGCTGACTCAAGAATAGCCTGAGCAATCATCACAGACGCATATAAGCCGCTTTCATCTGCAATTTGTCTTGCTTGTTCGCCTATAACTGCAACAAATTTCTCGGTGGTCATGTTTACGCCAATGTTGTGAGGCGTATAAGTAGCATCACCGTTGTAGCTCCATTGAGGATAAGCTGGTGCATCACTTTCAGCATCTGAGGCTAAACCGCCAAAAACAGGATGCGGCACTACTAACTCAGGTACGCTGGGAGTTTCTTCTTTTTCAGATGCATCATTGCTACTGCTTTCATTATCTGAAGCAGTATCACTTGAAGAAGATTCGCTCTTGCTAGAATCGTCATTTGTAGATTCGGCATCCCCGGATTCGGCATCCTGTGATTCGCTATTGGTTTCTTCCTCTACACTTGCATCATCTGCGGCATCAGAAGAATCTGCATTATCGGCATTATCATCGGTGCTGCTATCGGCTTCATTTTCTGCAGGATTCTCAGGAGCGGGCACTTCCTCTGCTACCGGAGTTGTCAAAACACCCTTCAACCAAGAAATTTCAGAAGAAAGATTTGCGTCTACCTGAGCAATAGCCGCAACATCCATTCCTAAAACATCAGCCTTAGTGAACCCTTTACCCGTCAAATAACGCTCTACAGCTTCAGCGCCAGCAACTCCAGATGCACGAAGTTCAACTATTACTTTACCAAGGCGAATCTGATTGTCACAAAGAGATTTGCTTGCTTCAGCAGCGGATACCGCATCAGAACTTTCGCTTACCGCCAAAGCAGGAGAACTTGTAATAGCAATAGGCGGAACGGCTAGAGCTACAGAGAGTAATGCAGCTGTACCAACACGACCAACTTTTATAGCCACATTACTAAAATCTGAATTGCGAACCAAGGTACTTTCACTCCCCATTAATCTTTTTAGCACAACGCAACACAAATGCGCGTTTTAACACACGATTTAGGATACGCCGACCACATGGTCTTCCTAACTAATTGCTGTCAAAATCATCAAATATCCATCCATATGTTAAGCGTGTTGAACTTAATTAAGTTCTTTAAGCATCTTCCCCAAACGACAAATACCCTCACGAATAGTTGCGCAATCAGCGTTGGTGTAATTTAGACGCATAGTGTTAGAGTCTTGCACGTCTACAAAGAATGGATCGCCGGGCACAAACGCTACCTTTTGCTTTAACACCTCTGGGAAAATTTTCATAGCACTTACGCCTTCGGGCAATGTTACCCATAAAAACATTCCACCATCGGGGCGCGTGTAGGTAACATTAGCAGGAAAAAATTCTTCCATAGCATCTACCATAGCCTGAGCCTGCGAACGATAAAGATCTTTAATCTTCACCAAGTGCTCATCTAGGTCGTTATGCATCAGATAATCCCAAATTACATACTGAGAAAACACATTGGTGTGAAGATCACTAGCCTCTTTCGCGATAGAAATATTCCTTAAAAGCTGCGCATCTTTAGTAAGAATAAACCCTGTACGCATACCGGGTGTAACCACCTTAGAAAAAGACCCAAGCACAATGCTGTGCGGCAAATGTCCAGCACCAATATATGGCAGAGTAGCGCCATCAAAACGCAGTTCGCCATACGGATCATCTTCTATAAGCACCACATTTCTTCCAGCAAGAGCTGCACGCACCGCCTCGCGCCCTTCTATCGAATAGGTAAGACCTGTTGGATTCTGGAAGTTAGGAATGAGATATATCATCTTCACGCCCGCATCCAAAGCACGATTAAGCTGAGGAATATTTAGACCATCCTCGGTAAGTTCAACAGCATGAAATTGAGGCTGCTGCATAGAAAACGCCTGAATTGCTGCCAAATAAGTTGGCATTTCAACCGCCACATGGTCACCTTTATTCAAAAGTACTTTACCAAGCAAATCTAATGCTTGCTGAGAACCCGTAGTAATAAGCACATCATCTTCGGTGTAATCTAGCCCATGACGCTCGTTGTAACGCTGAGCAATCCAACGCCGCAATTCGGGCAACCCTGCTGTTAGAGAATATTGAAACGCAGCTGCACCTTGTTCTGCCACTACCCGCTGCATAGACTCAAGCAAAGCCTTTTGCGGAAATGAAATGGGGTTGGGAAGACCGCCCGCAAATGAAATAACTTCCGGATCTGCTGCTGCCTTAAGTATGCTTCTCACGAACGAGGGAGGAGTAGCCTTAATCCCGTCTGATAGCAAGTCTTCAATTTCCCCAAGACCTGCAGACTTCTCTGGTGCTTCTTGAGCCTCTGTTTCTCCCATGACAATTCCCCCTTGTTGCTAAAAATCATTAACTCTCTATTGAAAAACACTAAACAATAACTATTTAGCGTCTATTCATAAATTGCTAGGTCTGCCACTTAAGCCTCTTCGCGCATGTGCGGGAAGAGCAACACATCGCGTATTGAAGGAGCATCAGTAAGCAGCATAACCAGACGATCTATGCCTATACCCACACCACCGGCTGGTGGCATACCATACTCAAGTGCGCGAATATAGTCGGAATCGTAGCCCATAGCCTCATCGTCGCCCATATCTTTAGCGGCTACTTGCGCCCGGAAACGATCGGCTTGATCTACCGGGTCGTTCAGTTCCGTAAAGGCATTGGCGTATTCATGACCCATTATGAACAATTCAAAACGCTGCGTTAGTTCCGGATTATCGGGATGCTTTTTCGCTAGAGGAGATACTTCTATTGGATGATCAATAACAAAAATAGGCTGAATTAGCTTATCTTCCGCTACAGCTTCGAATATCTCAGCGATAAGCTTTCCCTTGCCCCATGAGTTTTCAGCGTATCCGCCACGATCCTCTAAAATTTCGACAAGTTCTTCGCGGGTACGCTCAAACGAAACATCTACACCTGCATATTCGCTAGCAAGCTCAATCATAGATGCGCGTCTCCACGTGCCCGAAAGGTCTATTTCAGTTCCCTGATAATTTATTTGAAGCGTTCCACATGCTGCCTGCGCCGCTGCCTTTATGTAGCCTTCAGTAAGCTGCATCATTCCGTCTAAATCGCTAAAAGCCTGATACGCCTCCATGGTGGTAAATTCAGGATTATGATGTGGGTCCATACCTTCGTTTCTGAATTGCCTACCTATTTCAAAAACCTTATCAAAGCCTCCAACTAAAAGCCGCTTTAGTGGCAGCTCCGTAGCAATACGTAAATAATAATCGCGATCTAGAGCATTGAAATGGGTTATAAAAGGCTTTGCGTTGGCGCCACCTATAATGCCATGCAAAAACGGAGTCTCAACTTCCATGAAACCCTGTTCTTCCATATAGCGACGAATTGCTGATACAATTGCCGACCTTTTGCGAAATGTATCGCGTACTTCCGGATTAACAATAAGGTCTACATAGCGCTGACGATAACGAGTTTCCTTGTCGTTTAGCCCGTGATATTTCTCTGGAAGAGGACGCAAGCTTTTCGATAAAAGTTCGAAAGAATCAACCGCAACAGAAAGTTGACCACGGCGAGTACGAACCATTACTCCATGTACGCCGATCCAGTCTCCCACATCTAAATCGCATAGACTAGCAAATGCATCTTCTCCCAGTGTATTAATTCGGCAGAAAAGCTGAATGGTTGCGCTGTTGTCCATAATTTCAAGAAAAGCAATTTTTCCCTGAACGCGCCTAGCCATTACTCGACCGGCTATAGACACTTCATCTTCTGTGCTTTCGCCATTTTCCAGATGCTCATACATAGCATCTAAGGTAGCAATATCATGCGATCTGTTAAATGCGTGCCCATAAGGGTCTATCCCAGAATCTATTAACGATTGACGCTTAGACAATCTTACTTGGATAGGGTCATCTTCTATTGGCTCTATATTGTCTGGCTCCTGCATTTGCTCTCCCATTTGATTAGTGTTCAATTTTTAAGATTTCCATTTCGGTTTGTCGTCCTGTAGGACCTACAGCTATTACTTTTTCGCCTTTCTTATGTCCAAGCAGCGCTTGTCCCACAGGCGATTCATTGGAAATACGACCGCTAGCAGTATCGCTTTCAGCAGCACCAACTATAGTGAAAACGCGCTCGTTGCCAGCCATGTTTACAGTAACAGTAGAACCCACATTCACTTTTGAAGAACGTTTTGGAGTGGTGACAACCGTAGCTTCGCTCAGTATACGTGTTATTTCCGCAATACGAGCTTCCATCATGCCTTGTTCGTTTTTCGCATCATCGTATTCAGAGTTCTCTGATATGTCGCCAAATTCACGAGCAATTTTAATTCTCTCGCCTATCTCAGCTCGTTTCTCAGTTTCGAGATAATGCAGTTCTTCCTCAAGTTTTTGGCGTCCCTCTTTTGTGAGAATGTAATTTGAATCAGCCATAGTTCTTCTCCCTGTATTAACATAGCAACACGCCTGTTTCAAACAAGCGTGTTGCTCCAACTTCTCTACCAATATAAATCGAAAGATTTATATTTAAGCTATGTCAAAGGCTATTCTGCCTTTTTAACAACAACTTTCTTAACGGTCTTCTTTGGTGCATCAGAAGAAGTGTTTGCCTCAGAAGCTGTGCTCTCTACAACCACTTCCTCAACTACTTCTTCTTCATCTGTTGCCTCAGATGCTTCTTTCTTACCTGCGCCCATTCCATCGCGAAGACCTTTTACAGTCTTGCCAAGCGCAGTGCCCAATTTAGGAAGGTTCTTTGGGCCAAAAATAAGAAGGACGACTACAAGTATAAGCAGCAATTCAGGTACGCCCATGCCAAGAATTCTCATCGTATCCTCCGATTAACATTAAGTGTAAACGACCGATATTTTACTACATATACATACGTTTTCGTATGTAATCCTGCATTGAAGTACGATTATATCGCACACCGCATCCCTCTTATCACTCACAAAGTCTATATAAAACAAAACCGCCTCATGGGCGGCTGATACATACTCTGATTTATCCAAGAAAACATAAAGCACCCTATGTGAGCGG
>NZ_JAAKEF010000022.1:0-32307 GCF_011039055.1 Adlercreutzia sp. ZJ154 | reverse complement strand
GATATTTAGTGACACTGAAAATCGCTATGAAATCAACTGTTTGCAACAGCTATTACGTCGCAAATCTGCTCAATTGCAACTTTTAATGTATACAAATCTTGCAGAAAACTTGCAGAAAACTGGCACAAAACTTGTATTGGAGGCTATTGGCAACAAACACCTTACACGACCCCCGCGAACATATTGATAAATAGCGTTGCAAGACAACAAAACAGCGAAAAGTAATATTAGTTTCAGTTGCCACTTCGCTTCTTAACGTAACAACTCAAAGCCAAGCGCGACGCAGGGCTTTTACGCCCGGCTCAATATCTTCGAATGCTATGGCGGAAAAGCCAATCATCACGCTGCTCGTGGACGCGGTATCAGGAAAACGCATGCGGGCGGTACCATACACTTTCACGCCTTGCGCAAGCGCCGTATCGATAAGTTGCTGTTCGCTCATGCCGTTGCGCACAGTTACGTATAAGTGCATGCCTGTATCGGTACCCGAAATGTTCAGAATGTCGCCCATCTCGGAACGCAGACAGCGCAGAAGCTCATCATGCCGGCGACGATTACCTTTTGCCGTCTTGCGCACATGAGCGTCCCAGTACCCTTGGGCGATAAACCGGGCAAGTGTCTCCTGTTCAAGCCAAGAAACAGACGGATGCGCATAGTTAAACAGATCCCAATAGCGCTCCAGCAATCGCGGAGGCAGCACCGCGTAAGCTATGCGCAGGCTCGGCGAGAGCGCCTTCGACACGTTACATAAGTAGATTACTCTCCCGTAAGCATCGAGCGACTGCAGCGACGGGACAGGACGTGTGGCGTAACGAAACTCGTTACAGCTATCGTCTTCGATAATGTAGGCGTCGTGTTCCTCAGACCACTTTAACAGCCGCGTGCGCGCATCAAGCGGCAAAAGCAGCCCTGTGGGAAACTGATGTGAAGGAGTGCTGAATATAATCGTAGGGCGATGCCGCTCTACAGCTGCAAGAAAAACTTCAACACCTTGGTCGGTGGGCAGCGAAACCATAGAAAAGCCTTGACGACGCGCCACCTCGTGCACGGTGGCATAGCCGGGATCCTCCATGCCAATAACGTCGGTTGTCCGGTTGAAGAGCTGCATGATCATGGTAAGCGCCTCACCCGTCCCCGCCTGCACAACAATCTGCTCGGGAGAACAATCGACACCACGCGTCCGGGAAAGCAGTCGCGCCAGCTCCACCTGCAACGAACCAACCTTGTCGGTGTAGGCATAGCGGGCAAGCTCGGGGGCTGTTTGGGCATACATAACCTCGTTGAGAAGCTGCCGCCAAATGCGCACGGGAAAGGAGTCGGGCTGCAAATTAGCATGCGAGAAGTCGTAGCGCACTTCGCCACCACTTCGGTTCTCCGCGAAGAATGCCTCTCGATCGCGAGATTCGGCTAGCTTGCGCACCTCATCCTCACTAGATGCGCGCTCTAGCTTGAAATAGTCGGAGTCGATGCGCTCAACAATGTATCCAGAACGCGGCACATTCACAACAAGCCCCTCGGTAGCAAGCTGAAGATAGGCTTGCTCGACAGTTGTGTGCGACACACCTAGATCTGAAGAGAGTTTACGAATGGAGACAAGCCTGTCACCTTGGACAAGCCTACCCGACGTAACAGCGTCGCGAATCTGTTCGTATATCTGCTGGTAAAGCGGTGCTCTCGCCGCCTCATCAAGCTGCAGAAATACCTCAGCCTTTCTCTTCGCGCTCACCTCAACTCCTATCTGCCCATAGCTATATTTCCGCATCTGTCCGTTTTAACACACGCAGCATCGGTTTACTCTGCCGGATGGGTGAATGACGAGAAGAGGAGGGATTCTATGAACGAAACCAAACGCAATTCACTCGCAAACGCGACGATGTCGCGCCGCGGCTTTGTGAAGGCCGCAGTCATCACAGGTGCTGTGGGTGCCGCATCGGGCAGCATGTTCAGCACAAGCTCATGGCTTGCGCCTACTCAAGCTCTAGCGGAGGAACAGTCAGAAGAAAAGACCTGCTACCTCTGTCATAACTTTCATTGCCTTGGCGGATGCGGGCTGAAAGCAACAGTGCGAGATGGACGCCTTGCCAAAATAGAACCGCGCCCCATGAAAGATGATCGCTATCGCAAGATTTGCCTACGCGGAATCAACGAAGTCCAACATGTTTACGCAGCTGACAGATTGCAGACCCCACTCAGGCGCGTCGGCGAACGAGGCGAGGGCAAATTCGAAGTTATTAGTTGGGATGAGGCTGTCAAAGAGATAGCTGACAACGTGAAAGCCGTGCAGAAAAAATACGGAGCCGGCAGTCTATATGTGAAAAAATCGGTCGAAGCTAGTCTGGGTCAAGGATTTTCATTCGTGGACGTATTTCTAAATGCCGAGGGTGGCGGACTTACAGGTCTTGACCGCGGCATCGCCAACGGCTGTGAACCGGCGCTTCAGACTGTTAACGGAAATTCGGTTAACTCGATTTGGGAGATGAAGCACGCTTCAACAATTATCAATATCGGCGACAACCTTGCCGAGAGCGGCATTATTTGGACGCAAGCGCTGGTAGATGCGCGTGAAGCAGGCGCAAAGATTATCACCTTCGATCCGCGCTTATCGCCAACAGCAGCGAAGTCCGATCAATGGGTACCGGTCAAACCCGCCGAGGACGTAGCCGTCATACTGGGAATGGCACAACATATCATTGAAAATAAGTGGTACGACGAGGACTACATGAAAAACTACACGTCGTATCCTTTCCTAGTTGATCGCGAAACTGGCGAACTTGTGGGCGAGAAGATGACCGGCACAAACCGTATCGGCAAGAAAAACGCCACAATCGTCCATTCGATGGTATGGGATGAAGCAAGTGGCACGGCAGTTCCGTACGATCAGGAAGGAGCTGTCCCCGCACTCGAAGGCGAGTTCACACTGGATGGTCGCAGCGTAGCCACCGAGTTCACACTACTAAAGGAAAAATTGGAAGAATACACACTCGAATGGGCAGCCGAACGATCAGGCATTGATGCGCAAACGATAGCGCAGATTGCTGATGACTATGCAAACCGAGGTCCCGCAACTATTAATTGTGCCGAAGGCGGTCCTGATAAATACGCCAACGCCGATGTACTTGGACACGCCATTGCGATCATTGCCTCTCTTACAGGCAATTACGGCAAACTTGGGGCTAGTGTTGGGTTTTACAGCGCGGGCGGCGGCAGCTTGTCGGGTACGCTTACCGCATGGCCGCTTCCGGAATGGGCAAAGCTGTCCGAAAACAAGATGCGTTTGTATGAGGTTGCATCAAAGCCCAACGATATTCACGCCGCTATTACATTCGGAGATGCGTTCACCCTGCGTGCAGCAAACGCGAATGCCACAATCGACTGGATCAAGTCGCTCGATTTCTTCGCTATAATCGACATTTATCACTCATCTGCAGTTGACTACGCAGATATCGTCTTGCCTGCGTGCAGCAAGTTCGAAAACACAGAGGAATACAAGAATGTACGCGTCTCGCAGAACCACGTCTACATTGCCCAGAAGTGTATCGATCCGTTGTTCGAAAGCAAGACCGATCTGGAAATAGAGCGGCTTATTCTCGCAGAGTGGGGATACGATCAGTATCTACCGAAAAACTATGACGAGCTTAATCGCAAGCAGCTATCTAACCTCAAGGGTAACTTGGAGGGAATAACTTACGAGAACCTGATTGCCAACGACTGCATGCTGCCGCTAAAGAACGGCGACAATCCAGTTGAAGATCAGGTGGGTTATCATGAGCCAATCTTCAAGACCCCAACAAAGCGGCTTGAGCTTTACTACGAGGATCTAGTCGATGAGGGACAAGCATTTCCTTCCTATGAGACATGCGATGAAGCCTATGACGGCAACCCGCTCAAGGAGACATATCCACTCGTATTCATGCAGGGAAAGACGCGCTATCGCATCCATGCGTTTTACAGCTCTTCTGAGTGGTTCCAAGAAAACTACAGCCCGTGCGTAACCATGCACCCCTCCGATGCCGAAGCACGCGGAATTAAAAATGGAGACGACGTGCTGGTGTTCAACGACCGCGGAGACTTCGTCTGCCGAGCCGTTCTTGACGAGGGTATTCGACCCGGCGTGCTATTCATGGCCGAGACGACGTACAGCAAGTATTACAAGAAGGGTTTCCTGCAAAACGTCACTAATTCGAATCTAGTAGAGCGTTGCTACAAGATGAAGTTCGGTCCCCAGATACTCTACAACGACGTGCTTGTCGACGTGAAGAAAGCGTAGGTAAAAAGATGACAAAACTTGCAATCGCAATCAACACTGATCGCTGCATAGGCTGTCAAACCTGCGCGTTCGCGTGCAAAATGCAAAACAGCGTACCGCAGGGCATGGCTTGGAATCGCGTGATAACCGAAGGAAGCGATCATGAAGATGGCTCCTTGGGAACGTTTCCTAATGTAACGCGCACATATTTGCCGCTTGCTTGTCAACACTGCGAGAACCCAGCCTGCGAGAAGGTGTGCCCAACCGGAGCCACCTACAAGGATGAAAAGGGTCGCGTAGAAATCGACTACGACAAGTGCATCGGCTGCCGCATGTGCATGGCCGCCTGTCCTTATAACGCCCGCGTTTTCAACTGGGCTGAGCCCGTTCGTAAACCGGACTTCAAATACGGAGATAAAGAGGTTGTAGAAAGAGAGCGCGGCGTCATGGAAAAGTGCACGCTGTGCAAAGAGCGTACCGATCGCGACGAGCAGCCGATGTGCGTTGAATGCTGCCCTGTTCGCGCACGCGTCTTCGGCGACCTCGATGATCCGGATTCCGAAATCTCGAAGCTAAAGCACGAGAAATCTGTCCGCATTCTACTCGAAGACAAGGGCACGCGCCCGCAGGTCTTCTACGTCAGCTAGGGGTGTCAACCATGCAAACCAATACTTTCAAAAAGCCTGTCTTGGGCGTGTTCGGCGTGCTTGCCGTTATCGGTGTGGCGTGCTGGATCTACCAGCTGGCAAACGGTTTAGCCGTAACCGGTATGTCAAATGCTAACTCGTGGGGCCTATACATTTGTATGTTCATGCTGTTTGTTGGTCTTTCAGCCGGCGGTCTAATCGTGGCTAGTTCGGCGCACGTGTTCGGCATTGATAAGTTCAAGACCGTGGCTAAGCCCGCTGTCATCTGTTCTACAGCGTGCATCTGCGTAGCCGGCATGTTGGTACTTGTCGATCTCGGTGGCATCGCAAAGGTATGGCGCATGCTTACAGGACCGAACTTCATGTCTCCTTTGCTATGGGACATGTGTATCATCACAATCTATCTCGTCATCAACATCCTTGACCTCGTCTGGATGCAAAAAGGCGACGAGGACAAGGTCCGCAAGCTATCCTACGTGGCACTGCCGGTAGCTATCCTCGTACACAGTGTGACGGCATGGATTTTCGGCTTGCAAATCGCACGTGCATGGTACACAGCAATTATGGCACCAATCTTTGTGGCTTCCGCACTCGACTCTGGCCTCGCGCTGTTGCTGCTCGGTTTACTGCTGCTGGATAAAGTAAACATCGCCAAATTCGATAACAGCCTCATGGCATCACTCGGCAAGCTACTGGCAACTTTCATTGCCGTGGATGCGTACTTCGTTGCGTGCGAACTGCTCACGATGGCATACCCGGGCGCGGGCGAGACGGTTGCTCTCTCTGAAATGCTCACCGGCGCTACAGCTCCGTTCTTCTGGTTCGAGATTATTGGCGGTTTGCTAGTGCCGTTTGTGATACTAGCCATAACCAAAAACCGCGAGAAGCGCGGCATAATTGTGCTTGCCAGTGTACTCGTCGTACTTGGTGTAGCATGCAAGCGCGTGTGGCTGCTGTTTACTAGTTTCATCCATCCCAACGTATACGGTGGTCCCGGCATCGCATCTGGCACCTTCGATGCGCAGCAGAATCCCGCAGATATGTGGATGCTGCTCGGTTCCTATGCGCCAACCTTTGTTGAGATTCTCGTGGTGATCGGCGTTGTTTCGGTGGGTGTACTCATCTTCATGATTCTGTCGAATAAGCTTATTGCGGGCGAGGGTGCCTCGTCTGCACACACCACAAAGACCTCTGAATAGTCTCTCCGAAAACGCACTGAGGCCATGCCTTAGCTGCGCATTCTCCCCTTGAGCCCCTGCGCTGCAATGTGCCCCTTTAGGCGCAGGGGCAACCATGGTGCTACTGGGCACTGAACCTGCCGCATCATGCCCCTAGAAAGGATCTTCGATGAACTACAACTCTCAAACATGGACAGAGCTTTCCCAAACGTTCGCTTTTTTGGGCAACTCTCTGCTTGCTCCCATGAGTCAGACAGAGCGCCATGGCATTGACCCTTCGTTTTGGCGAGAATTCCCAAACTTCAAGAATAAGGCAGTGGCAACCGCCATCTCACACTGCCTTGCCTACGCCGAAAACAAGCGTGTGAACATGAACGAGGATGACCTTGTACGAGAGATTTCAGTAGAGTATACGCACCTGTTCGTCGGTCCGCCGCATCCGAGTGCCGCTCCATGGGAGACATTCTATCGCGGAGAAAGCGTCTCTATCGGGTTCGGCGAGGCAACGTTCGAAATGCAACGTCTCTTGCGCGAAGCTGGTCTGCAAATTTCGAATGACAATAACCAATATGCAGATCACATCGGCATTGAGCTTCTATACCTTGCCACGCTCTGCGAGCGCGCTTCCCACGGCGAACAAAGCAGTGCAGATATCGCTACCTTTACGTCTAAGCATCCCCTCTCATGGATAGGCGCCCTCGAACAGTGTATCTACGACGAATGCACAGATGGATACTACCAAGGCGTAGTTAAACTTGCAGGAGCCCTGCTATCCATGGTGGCTCACGACCCCCGCGAGCATATTGATAAATAGAGTTGCGACATAAATTGGCGACTGTCAGGAAGCCGCCAGCAACCAAAAACTATATGACTTTGCCCTTTGTGTGATCTATACCGTGTTGAATAACTTGCGCGGTCCAATCGCGAAATTCACGTTTACGCGGCACTAACTTGCCATCTACTAACTCGTCATATTCCACAGTCATACGCTGAAAGCGTGTAACTTTATGAGGCTCATCTACAGAAAAGCACTCTTCGACAGTCTTAAACGGAGCCAACGCGCGCTTCATAACTGGATTGAACATAACATGCGGCTCGTCGTTATCGTCTACATAGCAGATAGCAGCTTTTGTTTCCCCAATTTGATTAGCCGCAAGACATGCCATATCTTCGGTAGCCGCCACTGTATCAAGTAAATCCTGCGCCAGCGCAGCATCAGCATCCGTGCATTTTTCGCATGGCTTCGACAATATATCTTCGTCTTTAATTATCTCTTTGACTGCCATTGTGCTCCTAAGCGTTCAAGTAAGCGTCTAGTTGTTCGCGAGTACCTATGTTAGTACGTGTTGTAGCGCGGTCAATACGCTTCACCAAGTTTGCAAGAACGCCTCCGAAACCCACTTCAACATAGTCGGTTTCGCCCTGTTCAAGCAAAGCGCGCACACTCTGCTCAAACATGACTCCGTTTTGCACTTGCGCACCAAGTCGCCCGGCGGCATGTTCAGCATCGAAAGGTTGTGCGTCGGTATTGCATAAAAGGGTAAACCTTGGAGTAGCAAAATTTAGCGTATCGCAGAAATTTTTCACTTCGCAAGCTGCACTAGACATTAAGGGAGAATGAAATGCGCCGGCAGTTGCCAACTTCACGCACTTTTTCCCAGCCTCTTTCCAAGCCTGTTGCGCACGCTCTATAGCTTCACAGGTGCCCGAAATAACAACCTGCCCGGGGGCATTCATGTTTGCAGGAACCAACACATCACCATTCGCCACAGTGCAGCAAAGCTGGCGCGCGTCTTCAACAGTAGCGCCCATCAGCGCAAGCATGGCACCCGGATTTTCCTCGCAAGCACGCGCCATAGCATTCGCGCGCACCCGCAAAAGTGCCGCCGCATCTGAAAGAGAAAGCACATCCGCTAAAACAAGTGCAGATATTTGCCCCAGCGAAAAACCAACTATGGCGCTCGGCGCAAAACCCGCATCTTTCAAAACGCTACCAACGCCGACAGATACAGCCATAGTTAACGCCTGCGCCGCCACAGCTCCATTTATTTCTTCTTGCGTTCCTTCGCGCGATAAGCGCTTTAAATCTATGTCAAGCGCAGCAGACATAAGGTCGAAAGTGTCAGACACCAAGGGCCAATCTAGCAAGTCGGAACCCATGCCGGGCTTTTGCGCCCCCTGCCCCGAACAAAGCCAAACTGTCATGCTTGCTTCCAACCACGCACGGCGTTTGCATCCGCCATCTTCTGCATATCAAAAGCGCTCCAAGCCTGCGCCTCAGCCATAAGGTCGTCAATTATTTGAAGTGCCGGCTTGCAATCGTGTACAAGAGCCGCCACTTGCCCAGCCATTACCGAACCGTTCTTAACATCTCCTTCAACCGCACGGTGAAGCGACCCAGCCAGCAAAGCTTCCAATTCAGCAGAATCTGCCTCGTTGCCAGCCGCAGTCTTCTCCAACGCCTTAGCCTGACGCGCAAAAGCATTCTTCAGCTGACGAACCGGATGCCCAGAATCGCGCCCAGTAACTATGGTGTCAGCATCGCCTGCATCCATAACTTTTTGCTTATATGCATCGTGTACAGTGCACTCTTCAGCCGTTAAGAACCTAGTGCCAATTTGCACGCCTTCAGCACCAAGAGCAAACGCTGCTGCCATACCGCGACCATCAGCCACGCCACCTGCAGTTATAACCGGAATGCTTACGGCATCGCACACCGCAGGAGTTAGCGCCATAGTAGTTAGCTCACCAATATGACCGCCTGCTTCTTGCCCTTCGGCAACAACAGCATCAGCACCGGCACGCTCCATTTTTTTCGCATGCGCTGTAGATGCTATAACCGGCACAACTTTTATACCAGCCGCTTTCCACATCTCTATGTAGGGCGCAGGCGAACCAGCACCTGTGGTAACAACCTCAACTCGCAAATCTGCCAAAAGCTTCGCCAGTTCAGGCGCTTCAGGGTTCATAAGCATCACATTTGCACCAATTGGTTTATTGGTTTTCGCACGCGCTTTGCGCACCTGATCTTCTACCCAAGAAAGCGGCGCTGAACCACATGCAATTATTCCCAAACCACCAGCTTCGCTGACCGCAGCAGCAAGCGATGCATCGGCAATCCATGCCATAGCGCCTTGGATTATTGGCTTTTCAATACCGAGAAGTTCGGTTACACGCGTTTTCAAATTGCGCCGCCTTTCACACCGTTGAATCGGTTTACAAAGAATCTATATAAGTGACCAAATCACCTACAGTATTCAAACCTTCGGGTTCGCCAAAATCGATATCAAGCTCTTCTTCTAATGTGCAAGTAAGCTCTGCCATATCAAGCGAATCAATGCCTAAAGAATCGAATGTAGCATCGGCTGTTACCTTATCGGTTTCAATATCCAAATTGTCGTTCAAAATTTTTGCAATAGTATCAATAGTTGCCATTTGAATTCCTTTCTTTTCGGCCGCGGTTCATTCTAGCCTATTTCGCAACACTAACTTACTATGCCGGGCGTTTTCGTCAACTTTTCTGCTGCGCGTACAGTTATAATTCCTAAAATGCTATTTATAAATAAAAGGGGCAAAGCGCCAGTCAGAAGGACTTATGAACAATAAAGAGCAGCGTGTAGCGCTAATAACAGGAGCTAACCGCGGAATAGGAGCCGCCATTGCGCTAAAACTAGCGCAGGCAGGCATGAACGTAGCAATAAATTACCGGTCTGAAAGCAGCAAAACAAGCGCCGAAGAACTGCGTGACCAAATTGAGGAAGAATGCGGCGTGTCAGCCATGTGTGTACACGCCGATGTGTCAGGCTTTGAAAGCGCAAAAGATATGGTAGCCAAAGTGGTCGAACATTTCGGCGCGCTGCATGTGTTAGTGAATAATGCCGGCATAACCGCCGACGGATTAATTATGCGCATGAGCGAAGATCAGTTTGAAACTGTGGTTGATACAAATCTTGGCGGTGCTTTCAATTGCATGCGACACGCAGTACCAGTAATGTGCAAACAGCGCTGGGGGCGCATTATTAACATCAGCAGCGTAGTAGGCGTGCGCGGCAATGCCGGTCAGGCAAACTACGCAGCATCAAAAGCGGGCATTATAGGACTTACGCTGGCTACCGCCAAAGAAATAGGTGCACGTGGGGTTACAGTCAACGCCGTAGCGCCGGGCTTCATAGAAACTAGCATGACAGCGGCACTCAGTGAAAAAGCCGCCAATGCACTTACAGAGCGAATAGCGCTAAAGCGGCTTGGGCAAACTAACGATGTAGCTGCAGCCGTAGCATTTCTAGCAAGCGAAGACGCAGGATATATTACCGGGCAAGTGCTTGGCGTAGACGGAGGGATATCGCTGTGAGCAAAATTGAAAACAACCGCAACAATACTATAGAGCCTAGGCGTGTAGTAATAACCGGAATGGGAGCAGTGTCGCCCGCAGGAATAGGTGTGGATGCTCTATTCAACGCCGCAGTTGATGGCAAATGCGCCATAAGCCCGCTTGAAAACGAAGTAGCAGAAGCGGTAAACATACATGTAGCAGGATTAGTTCACAACTTTGATGCCATTCAACTTGGGCTTACAAAAAAGCAGGCTAGGCGCTGGGAAAAATTTGTGCAATACGCTGTTGTAGCAGCCGATGAAGCCATGAAGCAAGCCAATCTGGTACAAAATAGCGAAGATAACAACGAATCGCCTTGGCAACTGTCAGATGGCATAGACGCACACCGCTTCGCTGTTGTATTTGGTAGCGGCATCGGAGGCATGGATACGTTCACAAACGAATCTGTGAAACTGCATGAAAAAGGCGGAAAGCGCGTAAGCCCCTTGTTCATTCCAACAATTATTAGCAACATAGCTGCCGGAGAATTAGCTATCCGTTTCGGGCTTAAAGGCGAATGCACTAACTGTGTCGTAGCGTGCGCAACCGGCACACAATGCATTGGCGATGCGTATCGGCTGATTCGCTTTGGCATAGCCGACAGAGCTCTTTGCGGCGGCGCTGAAGAATCAATATCGGATATATCTATTGCAGGATTTGCAAACTTAGGCGCTCTTACTCATGAAAGCGACCCGCTGCTTGCAAGCCGCCCATTCGACATAAACAGATCGGGCTTTGTTGCGGGCGAAGGCGCTGGGGCACTGGTGCTTGAAAGCTTAGATAGTGCGCTGGAGCGCAACGCTCATATAATTGCCGAGATAGTTGGATTCGGCGCTACCGGCGATGCCTACCATATAACAGCGCCAGAACCTAGTGGTGAAGGCGTTGCTCGCGCAATGCAGATGGCGCTAGATGAAGCGGGATTTGAGCCTTCTGACATAGGTCACTTAAATGCGCACGGCACATCTACCGGACTGAACGATTCCACAGAAGCACACGCGCTTTGCAAACTGCTAGACACAGACAAAGCTGATATACCGGTTACGTCTACCAAGGGTATAACTGGTCATATGTTAGGTGCTGCTGGCGCAATTGAAGCCATAGTTTGTGCACTTTCGCTGGCAAATAACCTTGTGCCACCCACAGCCGGATTTGCCGAAGCCGACCCAGAATGCCCCGTTACTGTGCTTACCGATGCGCTACGCAACCATCCGCAAAAAATTGCCCTTTCTAACTCTATTGGATTTGGCGGACACAACACCACATTGGCGTTGGCTCCGTATCAGGAATAATTTTCAACTTCGCTTGACCCACGCAAGCGAAAGGAGGCAATTATGGCAAATGTAGAATTCCCATGCAGCAAAGAAGGCGTATTGCAGCTGCTTCCGCACCGCGATCCTTTTGTGTGGGTAGACCGCATAGATATATGCGAACCCGGCGAATATATATTGGCAGAGCTTGATGTGCGCCCCGACTTGCCGCTGTTTGAAGGCCATTTCCCCGGATACCCAATCTTCCCCGGAGTTTTAGTTATGGAAGCTCTGGCGCAAGCCGCATGCTGTTGCCTTATGGCTAATCAAGACGCCACAGTCAAAGTGGGTTATCTTGCAGGCATCGATAAAGCGCGTTTTCGCGAACCCGTATTGCCGGGCGACACAATAGAACTTGAAGCCAGAATACTGCAAGCCAGCAACAAATTCTGCAAAGCACAAGTGAAAGCCCGCAAAGGCAATGCGCTTGTTGCTGAGGCCATACAGCGTTACTTCTTTGCTACGCCTGACGAAAAAGAAGACATAATAGAAAATGCCGAGAACAGCACATCGGCTGCAAAAGCATCCGATGCCACCCCAATAATACTTCCTTAAGGTGTGATATGGATCCCGAACGTTATTACAAATACAGCGATTTTGGCACAATAGATCAGCACATAGGCGCGGCTCCTGTAGAACAGCCAGAAGAAGCCGATGCTACAAAACCCGCTATGGTTTATATGCTAAGTCAGCTTAGCGAAAAACGTCCGGGACCCGTACTTATTGTTGGTTTTGGCACGCCGCTAAAAAATGCAGTACGCGCTGCGACAAATTTCGGAGTACGCCCAATATTTACAACTGGCACCGGCGACAAACTGCGCGCATTTTCTTTCGGCGGCTTAGCGCAAGTAGTGCCTTTAGGACCGAAATTCGACGAGCGCCTGTTCACTAATGAATTCGCCATACTTGAAGCAGCTGAAAATATGGGGGCGAAGACTATTCTATGGTCGCTTCGCGAAAGCCCAAGTAACCTTTTGTGCAGCGAAATACAACGCCGAGGGCTGTTTATGCTAACCCCGCACGAAGGCGACCGAGCACTTCTGATGTGGGCTAACGCAACCGCCGAAAGCCCGGAAATTCCACCCGCGCAATGGTGCAAATGCGCCCATTGTGGACTTACGCACGATAAGGCATGTGTGCAGCAAAATGAATGGAAATGTCCATCGTGCAAGAAGCTTTATCGCATCGATTCGGCAGAGCGCATAGCAATTACTTTCGACAAAGACAGTTTTCAGGAAATAGATGCCGATCTGGCAGAAACTAATCCTCTAGATTTCCCAGAATTTGACACCATAATAGAGCGCGCCCGCAAACGCAGCGGCAAAAACGAGGGCGTATGCTGCGGAATAGCAAGCATCAAAGGCGTATCTGTTGCGGTCGGAATAATGGAAACAACCTTTATGATGGGCAGCATGGGGCACGTAGTCGGCGAAAAGCTAACGCGCATGATAGAGCGTGCCACAGAAGAGAAGCTACCTGTTGTTATATTTTGCGCCTCGGGCGGTGCACGCATGCAAGAAGGTTTAGCGTCGCTTATGCAAATGGCGAAAGTTTCTGCGGCAATTGAAGCGCATTCGCGCGCGGGGTTGCTATTTGTTTCAATAATAACCGATCCCACAACTGGCGGAGTTACAGCATCTTTCGCAACACTGGGAGACATAATACTTGCCGAGCCTCAGGCGCTAATGGGTTTTGCCGGACGGCGCGTTATACAAGACACCATAAAGCAAACTCTTCCAGAAGATTTCCAAAGCGCCGAATTTGCGCTGGAGCACGGCTTGATTGACGCAATAGTAGAGCGCACCGATATGCGCGATAAACTTGCCAATATATTAAGCCTGCACGGATACGCAAGCACCGCATACGCAAGCACCGCAGAAACTGAGAGCACGACAACATGTATTGAAGAGTCTTTTGAAGACTTGAACGCAGCAGAGCAAGTTAATACCAAAACTTCGGAAGAATACATTAAAGACACCTCATCGTTTGCGGCATTAAAAAACAGCCTGTCTGGATTGGCTGGTTCGCTCGGACATGTCTTAAGCGAACAAACATCGGCAGCTGGCATGTGGTGGGCCATTCGCAATAAAGGCGTAGCCGATCTGCCCAACATGAAGCCTGCGACAAGCAATATAAATCTACCAGTGCGCGGTGCTAAACCCGCAGAATCTAGCAATCGAGCTTGGGAAAGCGTGCAGCTTGCGCGCAACGCAAAGCGCCCCACATCTATGTATTACATAGAGTCCATGGTAAAAGACTTCATCGAATTACACGGCGACCGTGCATTCGGCGATGATGGTGCCATAGTTGGCGGGATAGGCAGGATAAATGGGCGCGAAGTAACGGTTATAGCCCAAGAAAAAGGACCAGATTTAAGAAGTCGCATAGCGCGCAATTTCGGCTGCCCGCAACCAGAAGGCTATCGCAAAGCGCAACGCCTTATGCAACAAGCGCAAAAATTTGGTCGCCCTATTGTCTGCCTAGTAGATACGCAAGGGGCATTCTGCGGACGCGAAGCAGAAGAGCACGGCATTGGCAATTCTATATCGGAATCTCTTGCGCTTATGTCGGGGCTTACTGTTCCTGTGGTTACAGTGGTGCTTGGCGAAGGCGGAAGCGGCGGCGCGCTGGCTCTTGCTGTGGCAAACCGAGTAGCCATGCAAGAAAATGCCGTTTATTCGGTACTTTCGCCCGAAGGATTTGCCAGCATTTTATGGAAAGATGGCAGTCGCGCCCCAGAAGCTGCCGAAGTAATGAAAATGAGCGCCGCCGATGCGTTAGCTATGGGTGTTATTGAAGATGTAATTCCCGAAGGTGCACAAGCTGCACACGAAAACCCCGATCAGGCTGCGGCAGCAGTATGGGTTTACATAACCGCAGCCCTCGATGAACTTTGTGCTATGGCACCCGAAGAACTACGCGAACAGCGCTATTCCCGTTTTAGGTCGTTTTAGATAACAGCCTAAACGCTTCCTTGGCGGACGGCGTTGTCTGGGTTTATCGTCATCGACTGGAATCGATTTGCCATATATTCGTTATCGAAGTAATCGGCATAGAATTGCTGAATAGGCGTTGTAATCGGTTCTCCTGCCAAGCGCTCGTACCAGCAATCCAACGATTCCAGCGTAAGAACCACATCGGCAAGCATAAGTACTGTAGCCACAACCGTAACAGCATAGCGCCAGTTCCAAGGAATTAAATTCACCACACGCAGCAACAGCGGCAGCAACAGCTTTATCCACACTACTCCCAAAAAGCCCCACGCACACATAGCCCAACCGCAAGTACGACCATCTATGCTGAGCCATTGCCCGGTGTAATCCCACGCAACCGCACCAAACGCATACTGCATCCAAACGCTTACAAAATATTCAAAAGCGCCACCAATAACAGCGCTACACAAGAAAATAACTATAACGTTGCGCTTATACAGACGATTAAGGAAAAGTGTCATAAGTATGGCACCGCAGCCATAAATTGGACTGAATGGACCAAACAACAACCCTGCACGGTCTTGCCATTCGCCCGGGACAACCACAAAATAGTGATACAGCGTTTCCATACCATCGCCCAAAATGCACACCACGACAAATATCCAAAACAGATTGAAGAAGTTAAGGTCAATGTAGCCCTTGCCACTTGCATCGCGTCCTAGCGTGCCTTCTTCCTGTTCTTGGCGAATTTCGTTTTCGCGCAGCATGCGCTGCAATTTTCGCTCGTCGCTTAAACTGGGATCGAGATAAACCTGAAAAGCAATAAGAATTCCGAATAATACGCCATAAAGAATCAGGTATGCGCTAACGCCGTTTAGCATTATGGAACAGACAACACCCAAAACCAGCAGCGCATACAGCGCGTATATAATCAGCGCGGCAAACCTACGCTGATTGCGAAGGATGCCAATGCCGTATAGCAAAACACTAAGCGAAATAAGAATCAGATCAGCTAGAAAAACAAATGTTACAACCGTGGTAGATGTGCCCATTGCAGCCATTTTGCCCGACTGAAATGCATGTATCGTATCTACTAAATCCCATACCACGTTGCCAAAACCATATAGCGCACCCAAAATGCACAGGACACCAAATATCTTCATAGCCAGCGGCAGCTTTTCGCTATCCACCGGAGCGCTTACCATACGCTTATACCAGCTAGTGTCATACACCTCACGTATGTCGTTGCGGATTTCGCTTAACTCTTTCCGAAAATCGGCGCTAGAGGAAAGCGTTTCGCCTTTACGCGGATGACGCCTAGATTGTTCTTCTTTTTGGCTATTATCATTGCCCGCCATGAAATTAATCCTCCGGTTCGATTATTGATAGGCTAAGGTTAACTCAAGAAAGCCCTCTGCTGTTATTTCTGTAAACGAAGTGATAAACATATCAGCCGCTTTATTTAGCTCTTCGGGTGTGCCCGCTATATCGCTATCGTATACACCCACCGTGCGATAGCCTGCCTTTGAAAGCGTGCCGACAGCATAAAGTGCATCCTCAAAACCCCACGTATATTTCTGCGACGTGCCAAGCGCCTTGCGCGCAGTATCGTAAACTAGCGGTTCTCGCTTTGACGAACCTACGTCTTCAACCGACACAATAGCACGCATAAAACCAGCCAGCCCCGCAGTTTCAAGCCCGGAATGCAAAAGACGAGTAGGCGTAGAAGACGCCACAGCCATAGGCACCCCAGCCGCATGCAAGCCGCATATAAAATCTAGCGCACCGGGCTTTGTTACAGCTTCGGATTCGTACCACCTAGCCGTTTCCTCGCTAATAATGCGCACTACATCTACTCCGCTTTCGCCTATGCCATATTTGTCGTGCATGTAGTTGCCGCATTCAAGCAATGTGCCAGAAGTAAGAAAATCCTTGTCCTCTTTTGTGAAAGATACACCTGCACGCTGAGCCAACTTATCGTCTAGCGAATGCCACATATTCATGGAATCGAGCAGCGTGCCATCGCAATCGAAAATAACTCCTATATCCATCGTTTTGGCGCTATGCAATCTTGCCATTATTCCTCTACACGAATTAGCGAAGGTGCACCCGACACAGTATTTGGTAAAGCGCATATTTCATCTATGGCGGCTCGCACGTCTTGTTCGCGCGCAACATGCGTTACATACACCAGATTCACCGTTCCATCTGGCGCAGCACCGCGCTGAATCATGGAATGTATACTTACGTCGTATTTCGCAAATACGCTTGACATAGAGGCAAGCACGCCCGGACGATCTGCCGCGGTAAAGCGCATGTAATATTTCATGGAAAGGCTGGTTATAGGGCAAATTGGCAGTTTATCGGTGCAAGTGCAGCCCACTATAGGCGCAACGCCCTGCGTCAGATGGCGCGCCACTTCCAGCACGTCCCCCATTACGGCACTAGCCGCCGCACCCGCGCCTGCACCTTCTCCAAAGAACATGGTTTCACCCACAAAATCGCCCACAACATAAATAGCGTTAAATACACCATTTACTGTTGCCAGCTGATGACCAACCGGCAGCATAGTGGGATGTACACGCACATCTATACCTTGCGGCGTTCGATGCGCAATAGCCAAAAGCTTCACCACATAACCCATGTCGCGCGCAGCATCTAAGTCGGTGGTGGAAATGGTTGTTATCCCGCGTGCATACACATCTTCCATTGTTACACGCGAATTGAATGCAATAGATGCCAAAATTGCAATCTTAGCTGCGGCATCAAGACCATCCACGTCAGCCGATGGATCAGCTTCGGCAAAACCAGCAGCTTGCGCTTCGGCTAGCGCCTGCTCGTAGCTTACGCCCTCTTCTGCCATCTTCGTAAGCATGTAATTTGTAGTGCCATTCACAATACCCATTACAGACTCTATCTGATTCGCAATAAGCGAGTGCTTTAGCGGACCAATTATAGGAATGCCACCACCCACACTGGCACCAAATGCAATTTCCACGCCAGCAGCTTCTGCTGCATCCATAACTTCTTCGCCATGTGTAGCCATAAGTGCTTTGTTCGCGGTAACTACATTCTTGCCAGCCGATAAAGCCTCTAGCACAACTGTGCGGGCTACTGTCGTGCCGCCTATTAGTTCTATGACAATGTCTATATCAGGATCGTTGGTTATATCGTGGAAGTCGGCAGTAAATAGATGCCCTACGCCATGAGCTTCTGCTTCGGCGGAATTAAGAGAACATACACGAGAAAGTTCTACATCCACCCCTAAATGCCTCTGAAAATCGGTGCGATGTTTCGCCAGTATATCTATGCAGCCACCGCCAACTGTTCCGGTTCCTACCAAGCCTATCTTTATAGCCATGAATTCTCCAATGCAGCTTACTAAAATGCGTTATACCAGTATAGCGGAACTATGCGCAGGCAAACTTATTGCGCTCTATTTCTTGCGCCATGCACCTCATTATGGGTGGCGGGCAATTTTTTTGGGGGAAAATGGTCAAAACTTCCGACTTTCCATGGTCGCAATGCCACATATCCTACCCCAAATGTGGAGAACACTGGGCAAACAGGAGATGCCAGTGCATCAGTAGGCAGAATTTCGCGTCTTTCACCATGGAAAGTCGAAAGTTTTGACCACTAAAGCTGAAATTTTTTTACAAATCGCGAGAATACAAGTCTTCGTAGGTTTCGCGGCGTGTAGTAACCCGTGCTTGTCCGTCAGCCACAAACACAATTGCGGGACGTGGCTGCCCGTTGTAATTGCTTGCCATAGTGGCACAGTATGCACCTGTACCAAACACGCACACCACATCGCCCAATTCGGCTTGCTGTAAAGGCATGTCCACTACGACAGCGTCGCCACTTTCGCAATGCTTGCCACAAAGCGTAACTATTTCAGTTCGCGGCTGACCAGCCTTATTGGCAATAGTAGGTTCGTAGCTGGCGTGATATAGCGCGGTGCGGATATTGTCGCTCATGCCGCCATCCACAGCCACATACTTACGAATGCCGGGAAGCGTCTTCAAAATTCCAACTGTATATAAGGTGACACCCGCATTGGCTACAAGGCTGCGCCCGGGCTCTACCAGAAGGCGCGGCAACGGCAAATTTCGCTTTTCGCATGCCTTTCGTACCGCGTCGCAGGTAACTTCGGCGAATTCATCTATTGAAGGCGGATTGTCGTCAGCAGTATAGGCAATGCCAAGACCACCGCCCAAATCTAGTTCGGCTATGGTGTGCCCGTAACCGTCGCGAATGCGCGCCATGAAATCAACCATAACCTCGGCAGCTTCACGGAACGAATGCAGCGCAAATATTTGTGACCCAATATGACAATGCAGCCCCACAAGGCGCACATTGGCGGCTTCAAGCGCAGTACCCACACATGTGTATGCAAAATCATCCAGCATAGTGAAGCCAAACTTCGAATCTTCGCAACCCGTGCGAATGTATTCATGCGTGTCGGCTTCTACGCCCGGTGTTATGCGCATATATATGTCTTGCACAATGCCTAAACGACCAGCTATTTCGCTTACACGCGCAAGTTCTATACGGCTATCGACAACTATGCGACCTACGCCAGCACGCATAGCTTCTTCCAGCTCGGTCGGTGTTTTGTTGTTGCCATGCATAAAAATGCGGTCAGTAGGGAAATTTGCGAACTGCGCACACGCTAATTCGCCGCCACCCGACACATCCAAGCAAAGCCCCTCGTCAGCCACTATTCGCAGAACTGCTTTATTCAGAAACGCCTTGCTGGCGTATATAACATCGGAATTTTCATAGCGGCTACGGAATGCGCGTATGTATTCTGCCATGCGCCAGCGCAGGTCGGCTTCATCAAAAACATAAAGCGCACTACCCTGTTCTTCAACAAGGTTCACCATATCAACCCCACCAATAAATAGATGGTCGTCGCGCACTTCTGCTGTGCGGGGCAACACTTTTCCAAGCTGCATAGTGGTGCGGTTATCAGGTTGTTTCGTAAGGTCTGACGCAGGTAAAGACATATTTTTCTCCTATACATAATTAATTTGCAACATTTTAACAAAGCCCAACTTGCCCGCCGATTCAGCATTGGAATTTTACAAATTGGCAATAAGGTAACTTGACATATAACGAATGTATGAAATCGGAACGGTAGGGTTCGGAAACTGCGCAGCCTTCACTGCGATCCCGCCAATTATATTGATTTGCAAGGTATAAAGTCATATACTTGTACAAATTATTGTACAAGTACGGAGGCTAACATGCGAACGATAACATATAGCAATTTTCGCAAAGATTTGAAATCGGAAATACAACGCTGTAGAGATAACGCAGAAAGCTTGCTTGTAACAAATCGCGATGAAACCGAAAATGTAGTGGTTATGAATGCTCGCGATTATGATTCACTAATGGAAACTATCCGCATATACGAAAATCCGGAGCTTCACAATAAAATACTTCGTGGATTGCAGCAAATTCGCAGCGGAAACGGCATTCAGCAGGAGCTGCTAAATGCATAAAGTATTTTCCGATGACGCTTGGAACGATTATTTATATTGGGAATCGCAAGACAAAAAGACGCTGAAACGCATAAATACACTTATAAAAGATATAGAACGCGATCCATTTTCTGGAATTGGCAAACCCGAACCGCTGAAGTTCGGACTTAGCAGCTGCTGGTCGCGCAGAATAGATGCTGCAAATAGATTGATCTACACAATTCAAGACAGCAATATATGGATCTTATCTTGCAAAGATCGTTACTAAAAGGCGAGACTTGATAGTCTCGCGTCTCGCCTTTTGTCTTGCTTCCCTATTTTTCGGCATGAATGGCAGTTTTACTTTCTTTGCGTCTGCTGGAAGTAATAACCACAACACCCACAGCAGCACAAGCAATTCCTAGCAAACCCACCATACCGGGCAGATTCAAGTCGCCCGTCTGAGCAAGGCTGGTTAAACGTCTAATTGTGCGCGATACCGGATCTGTCGCACCTGCAGGAAGGGCGCTAACAGGCTTTATGGTTACTACAATCTCGTGGTCGTCGGCTATGTTGTTCACTTTATATGTTGTCTGCGTGAAACCAGTAGCTGCCACGCCATTGTCGGTAACACCCACTACGCGATATCCATTGTCAGCCGCATAGTTTAATGCGTATGAACTTCCAGCTTGCAAATGCTTCACCGTGAAAGTTTCATCCGACGATGAAGTACCCGCAATGCGACCATGCCCACCATCAATACGCGCACTTATGTTGTATTCGCGTTCCCCAAAATCGGCGCGAACAGAAACGCTGGGATTATTGCCAGTAAAATAATCTGCTGGAACAACAGCCGCCCGCATACCCTCGGTAAGAACAATGTTGTCGGGCGCTGCATGCGCAACCTCAGCCCCAGTAAGCGCCGCTATTGTGCGCTGCAGCGTAACTGTATTATTCACATTTTGAACAGCCGGCGTAAGGTCGGTTTGCCTAGAAACGTTGCTTATGCGACTTTTCATGGCACCGTTCAGGTAATCTATAGTTGCAAGTGTATTATTAAGCTGATCAACATGGCTCTGCGTTGCTGGAACATGTTCCCATTCAACGCCATCTACCTCAAGAGTGTTCAGCCATTTGCCATTTTCGGGAGCAGATATAATAATCAATGGCAGATTACGCTTCCATGTAAACACGCCTGCAGGCAGCACGCTGCCGCCATCGCTTGCCTCCACCTTAGGCACTACATTTACAGTTAGATTAAGTGTTGTAGCAAACGACCCGGTGGGCTTTAAGTCGCGATCGGATGACGTAATTGTTACTTGCCCGGCTTCCGCATTTACTGTGTAGCGATTACCATCTGGCGTAATGTATTCACCGGTTGTTGTGTCAAAGCGGACTCCCGTAGCCGAATCAGTCAAAATGCCTGATGAATCCGGACCATCCATTGTATCTTTAAGCTCTACGCCCCACTCATCTAGTACCGTAACTCCATCAACTACGATAGTGTCAACTACACCATTATCTTCTTCAGGTACATAGGCTACGCTGTCGGCTTTGCCATCGCCATTGGTATCGGCTGCAACAACCGAGCCACCCTCAAGTTTGCCATCACCGCTGTTGCCCGGCAAAGTGGTACCGCCGGGCAGTTCAGGGTCTGCTGGAGTTGGCGGATTATCAGGACCAGTAGAGCCGCCATCTTTAAGCGCGTAGCTAAGAGTTGCGCCTACACCTGCATCTGCCACGTTTTGATAACTTACAGTAACGCTATATTCTTGCTTGCCTCCTACTGTAGAAGGTCCTGCAATTTGTGGGCTAACAGCGCCCGCACTACCTGTCAGTTTGACCGAATTCATATCAAGAGTTTTGCCCGCATCAAGCACAATTGTCAGTGTTGCATCTGCCTCTCCACTTGCAGTTAGCGCAGCGCCCGCTGCAAGCACTTTGCCCGATGCGTCTTTCACAGTAGAACCCGGCACAACAGTTGAAAGCGTAAAACTGGCTTCAAGAGTGGCGAAAACGAAGCGCACCTGCGTATCGCGTACAACATTGTTAATTTGAATCAGACCAGCTTTGGCAGCCTCTGTTACATCCGCTCCTTCAACATCGCCGTAGAACAATTTTGCACTTTCAACCGCAAAACCACTTAGCGGTCGCACAAGCATAGTTACAGAACCCTTATCGGCAACAGTTGTCGAATCCGCCCACGTGGTAGAAGTTTCCCCGAAACCCACGCGCGCCTTAGTTTTGTCATAAACTGCACTTACAGTGTGATCTGGCACCACAATAGCACCGTATTCAAATACAACCTCAACAACTGTATCCTCAGTTAGCTTAGATATCTGATAGCTTGCATCTATGCCTTCAAAATTCTGCCCTGCAATAGTTAAACTTTTTACGCGCGCATTAGTATCTGATGCAAATATCAGGTCTACCGCTTTGTTTTTCTCTAAAGTGTAAGTGCCATAAGTCTGACCCGTGGTGAAAACCTTTTCAGCTTCACTTACGCATGTCTCGGGCAAATTGCTTCCCACATAAACGCTACCGGGTCCTGTAGCCTTCACCGTTAGTTTGACCGGCGTTTCAGGGTCTGTGTCTTGTTTATATTTGAACGCAACTGTCAAAACTGCATAGGGTTCGTCTTTGTTTTCATTAAATGTAGCAGGCAGCGTGTACGAGTTGCCTTCCCATGTACCATACGAACTGTCGCCCTCGGAGGCATTTTTATTCTTGATATTGACGGTCTTTTTTGGAGCAGAGTCGCCTTTTTTCGAATAGATGGAAAGGGTAAGCGTGTCCGTTTCATATCCTTGGGTGGTAGGTTCAAATGTGAAGGTTGGAGCAGTACCATATGCATAGCTTCCGCCACCAGATATGGTGCCATTTTCGCCTGCACTTGTTGCTATTTCGAACGCACGGTTGGCATCTTGACTAGTTTGGGCAATAGCAAGTGAATACGTGCCAATGTCTCCAGTTTTGCCGGAATCGGACACATAGAAAGTGATAAGCCCGCTTTCGTGATAAGTAAGACCATAAGCAGCATCGCTTGAAAGCTTTATAACTTTGCTAGTTGTAGGGTCTATGCGTAGCACTTCAAAACTAGTGCCGGGAATAGGCGCAGTTGTGCCTTCAGGCCATTCAATGTCAGCTGCATTTATCGCCACCATAATTGGAGCAGAAACGTAAGCATCTGCCCCTTCTGGAATAACGTCGCGCACAGAGACACTCCAAGCCCCTTCTGTTGTCATAGAACTACCAGCAGCTTGTACAAGTGCCTTGTAAGAGGAATCGGTTGCGAACAGGGGCGACGTGTAAATAGTCGAGCCTATCTTGATTGAACCCGCAGCATCGTTAGTAGCTAGGATATGCCCGTCTATCTTGTCTACACCCACACCTGCTAGCGCGAAAGTCCACTCACCGGATGGACCGTCTAAAAAAGGACCGGGCTTATACCCGCTCTCGCGCACGACCACGTAAGGATCGTCCTTCGCCTGCTGGGCAGTAGAGGCGGTAAGACCTGAACCATCCGCTACATCTAACCAGTACCAGTAAGTAGCATCCGGTGCAAGCCCGTCTGCGCGCGGTATATGCGTGAAGGCCCAGCAACGACTCTCGGTGTCGTATGTGGCACCATCGGTGGATGCTGATGCAAGCACGGTCGCTTTCGCATAGGCACTCTCAAAATCTGGATTGCCGTTGTTCTTGTAGGCAGCAGGAGCCCACTTCCACGTGCCGGATGGTGCCTGCTCGGCACTCGAAGTGCCCGACACCCACACCGTTATGGGTGCGCCCGTCGAATAGTCTTCCTCGAGGAACTGCTCATCTGCAGGGACAACAGCAAGACCACCATATGTCACCAAGTTGATGTCGGTCGATACCTCTTGAGTACCCGTGCCCGTGTAGGTTGCGCTCTCCCCTATAAGGTCGCTTTCCGTAAGCGCTATTGCCGATGCCGGCAGCAGCCCCAATGTAAGCGCTGCTGCCGATATACAGGCTATCATCTTGTTCATGAGTGTCTTCATGGCCTTCATCCCTTTACCTTCGAATGCCCTATCCCAGTTTCTTCATCCCTTGGGTACATTCGCACCCTTCACTGTCATAGCGGGCGTAAAGCGAACCCAGTCACGGATTCTGCTCTCTGCCCGATATGAATCATCACGAGAGAATCTCTATAACTATCTGCGCGGCTGCAACTCCCACCTCTTCCTCAGTGTTAGGGTCAAGCGCGTGGAAAGTAGCGGTACAGAGATAGGTACCCTTGGGCAGCGCCACGCTAAGCGCGTCCTTCTGTATGTGGTAGTTCTGCTCCAAAATCCCGCTCTCGTATATCACTTCCCCCGTGTCGTCACGAGTAATAGTTACCTGCATCAGATATGGATTTCCCGGCACGTTTTCAATGCGTAAGTCACCCTCTGCGGTGCCGCTTGCAAACTGCGCCACACTCGCAATAGAGATGTTGAACATGCCTTTCTCTACAATACGGTCCAGCTCGGCTTGTATCTCGGCTTCACTCTTCCCTTCAAGCTGTCCCAAGCTACCTGCTCGGTTGCTCGGTTTTTCTGCGAAGAAGAGCATGTATGCCAAAAAGACAGCAGCTACGAGTGCCAAGATGGCTATTGCAATACCTATCCAGAAGCCCACTCCCCGCTTCTTACGTTTGCTCTCGACAGCTACACTCGTGGCAGGCGGCACGTAGTTCGCTTGAACGTACTGAGCATAGCGAGGATCGTAGTTGTAGGCTGTTTGGGCATACCCTTGCTGAGCGTAGCTTTGCCCATAGTGGCCCGGCTGTCCATACCCTTGCTGCCGTGCTGCTGTCTGAGCCTGTGCATGTACTGCATCCTGACCGGGCTGCACAGAGGGGTTTCTCATACCGAAGCTTTTGGACGCGGCGGTGCTAGGGGCTGCAGGATATGCAGCCCCCACAGGTTGTCTAGTATCGTCTTGTCGCGAATGTCTTGACATTTAAGAGACTATTCCGCCGTCACTTCGCTAGCGAGTATGGTGGCGTTGTTCGGATGCATAGCCGATACGGTGTAAGTCACCTTCATCAACTTAACGCCAGCAGCCTCATCGGTTGCAATGCCCGTGATTTCAGATGCGTGACCTGCCAGATCGAGAGCTAGGCTACCTGCTCCAGAATCACTCTTAGCGGGAACAGCCCAAGCCATATCTGTATATTCTTTGGATGTCTTCTCATTCTCGGTAAGCGCCTTGGTATCAGAGTTAGCGGTCACCTGCATGTAGACGGTGCCGTGACCGCTCCCAGTGGCGGGAATGCTCTCGTTCTCACCCGGCAGAGCAGTCTTATTTGAGGCGGCCCAACCTTCCTGTAGCTCGGCCTTCATGCCAATAATGTAAAGGCTACCAGTCTCAACGTTATTCTGGATGGTGTAGGCACCAGCGCTCGGGCAGATGATAGGACCGCCAAGAGTCTTGGCTGCTACAGTCATCTCAAGCGGCAGCATGCAGTTGATCTGGTCGGTGGTGGTGCGCAGGTTGATGTCGGTCATAGCAGCGCCCGCGCCATTAGTAACAGTTCCAACATTGTCATCGGGATTAGTGTTCGTATTGTTCAGCTGAGTGCCGCTTTCGCCAACCTTGGAGCCGTAATTCGGGGTGTCACCATCCGCCGCGAATGCAGGCACGGCACAACCCATAGCCAGTACGGCAGACAGTGCCAGCGTACTCATAATCTTAGTGGTCTTCTTCATGGCTTTTCCTCCTTGTTGTCTATAAGCCATTTCTAACTTCGTGTATGTACTGCGGCTTCCCATCGCCGCGTGGTACCTTGCATAATTAAGCGGATGCTCCTAGCCCTTAACGTTCAGAGTTACCTTTGCTGCTGCTTGTCCTATTTCCTCGTAGGTAGTGGGATCAATAGCCGAAAAGGTAGCCGTTGCCGGATAGCTCCCAGCGTCCAAATCGCGTGCTAGAGTGATGTTTTCTATGTACTGATTGGGCTGCAGAATGCCGCTTTCGTAAAGCACATCTCCTGTGCTGTCATCGGTTATCGTCACTTGCATGTTGTATCGATTGCCCGGTACATTTTCTATATAGGCAGTACCCGATGACGTACCGTTCTCAAACTCAATGACAGAAGCGATGGAAATATTGAACATGCCTTCCTCGACCGTGCGGTCTAGTTCAGCTTGTATCTCTTCGTCGGTCTTATAGGGAGCCTGACCTGTTTGAGCGCTGGGGTCGAAAAGGCTATTTCCATTGCATGCGAACAACCACACGAGCAGCCATATGGCAAGAGCAAGCACCACGCAGCCAACAATTATCAGTACAGTGCGCTTGGTGCCTGATTTTGGTGCTTGAGATGCTGGACGCTTATGCGGTGTGCCATTTGGTATCTTCATGCCTACCTGCCTGTATTTTGAATTTTTGTCTGTCATCGGTATCCTTCAAATCATCGTTTGCGTGTCGTATTTCAAGCCCCCAGACTTAGAGGGGCACGGGATGTTTCACTTGTCGTGTCTGCGAGACATCAACGCCATAAATGGCATCTTCGCTTGCATAAAGCCAGTTGCCGGAATCTTGCCCCACACCTGATTCGTCTATGTCGGCAAACCAAGTGATGGTGCTAAGCTTGCCCCAATCTGCACCCTCTTGCCTTGGGTTAGCGCTGCTGCCCAGCTGCAGAACCAGCTTGCCTGTAAGCTTGCCGCCTGCTTTAACGGCCTCACCCTCTACCGTCTTCGCCGGCGTACTTCCAATGTCTTGCGTACTGTCTAAACTGCCGTTGATCGTAATGGGGCTGCTTCCACCAGAAATGACCACAGTGCCGTCATGGTTATCGGTGGCATCGCTGGCAAACTTGTATACATAGCTGCTATCGATGTCGCCAATCGAATTAACACCCAATGCCGTCTTAATGTTCTCGGCGTTAGCAGAATCGATTACCGAGGCAGCGCTCAATTCCACTTCGCGAGGGGTCGTGCTCGTAAAGGTGAGGCTATCCGTTGCCAAAGCTTGTTTGGCACCGTTCTTCAAAGTGAAAGTGCGATTCGCTATCGTATCCAGCGGAACTGTCACCGAGTAGACCGGGGTCCATGTAGCGTAGAGTTTCACTGTGAAGTTGAGGCTTGCATCTCCTGTAGTGCCAGTAGTAGCCACACCCGCAGCCTTTGCAAGCTCAATCGCCGTTGGCGAAGCCGTGCCCTCTGCCGGGTCTGCCAGCCAACAACCATTGCCCTCAGCAAGCTTAACCGCATCGCCGGCAGGAACCTCAGTGAATGCATACCAAGCAGACAGCTTGTGCCCAGTAACCGAACTTGCCACATTAGACGATGTAGGTAACGTTGCTTCTGCCTGCGCTTGAACATCTGCTGTCTGCATGGCAGACAAATCCCCCGAGTATTTGTAGTAGTCGATTGTGTAGGTAATGGGTGTCCATTTCGCATAGAGCGTAGTCTCAGCAACTATCTCGGTGGCGAAGTCGAACTTATCTCCGAACGTGATAGTGCCATCGTTAGCTTCGGTGCCCTCGAACCAGCCGTCGAAGGTGTAACCCTCGTATGCTGGCGCATCGGCCGCCTCAACCGGGCTGCCTGCCGCAACTACTTCAGTGGTCACATTGCCGGTACCATCGTTGTGCTTGAAATGCACGGCGTACTCGTTCGGACCCATATCATTAAATGTAGCGGTATAGGTGGTGTCTCGCAGCACTTTGTCAACCTTCGGAGACCAGCCGGCGAACACATAGGTGTGTTGCGCATCGCCCGCTTTAGCGGGTATCGGTCCATCGTAGGAAGGCATCTGCTCCCAACGCAGACCGGTGTCCACCTCAAGCACCTCGCCACCCTCATTAACCCACGTTACCGTGTAAGTGCTCAGAGCGTTCTCGCTGTTAATTAGGCGAATACCAAGGGCAGAAGTGGCGATGATGTCGCCTGTCAGATTGCCGTCACCGTCAGTCTCGTCGGTTACGTTCTCGCCGGGAGCCGGTCCATCCGGCACATCATTGGATGTGTTAATAACCCGGATGCCCAGCGTCGTGGTAGCTGTAACATTGCCGGTCAGATTACCCAAGTCATCGCGTTCATCTTCGGTATTATCGCCGGGAGCCGGTCCATCCGGCACATCCTGCGCGGTATTGATAATCTTGATGCCAAGCGTAGACGATACCTCGTATACCGCGTACTCCCACTTAGCGTAAAGCGTCATAGGTGCAGAGACTATCGTGCTATCGAAATAGAACGGCTGGGTGCAGTAACTGTCGCGATACCAACCGCCGAACGTGTAACCTGCACGCTCAGGAGACGGAGACGGCGCTACTACTTTATAGCCGCTTCGCTTCGTCGCAGTCTCGGTGGCATACACTGTATCCCCACTCGCATCGTTGCGATCGAAGGTGACTTCGTAGCTCGGCTGCGGCACGGCGGTAAAGGTAGCCTCATAGACAGTGTCCTCAAAAACGTGATCAATAGGTTTATCCCATCCGGCGAATTCATAGGTATAGTCGTAATCCTCAGGTCTTGTAGGCTCAGAACCGGTATATGCGGGTACTGTATTCCACGCTACCGTGTCGGTAGCAAGCACCGACCCGTCGTAGTTCTTCCACTCCACCGTATAGTCCTTCACGAACTCGGAATTGGTGAAGCGGATGCCTAGTGCAGAGGTAGCTATCACGTTGCCGGTAAGGTTGCCGGAACTGTCTTGCTCGGGTGTAACGTTCTGACCGGGGTCTGGAGTATCGACACCATTTGAGGAATCTATGACGCGAATTCCCATGGTGGAAGTGGCGAACACGTTGCCCGTCAGGTTGCCCAAATCGTCCTTCTCAGGGTCGATGTTCTGCCCCGGACGCGGACCATCGGGAACGTCGGTTGAGGTATCTATGACCTTCACGCCAATCGCCGAGGTAACAGTCGCCGTAGCATCCATTTCCTCAGCAAACGCCTCCGTGTAGCCCATCAGCGATTCTACAAGTGCGAAAGCGAGCACGCACGCAAACGCCACGGCGAGGCATCTGCCTTTTCTATGTATCTGTTGTATGCGTTGCATATGCGTACCTCTTACATAAATGTTTAAAAAGTTAGAGCTTCGCTTGGGTCTGCTGGTTAAAACCAGCAGACCTTACGCGATGTGTTAGTTGCTAGATGCGCCTGCTTACAGGCAGAACATCGGGGAGAAGGAAATGGGAGTAGTGAATCCAGAATAGCCATACAGCACGTCGACTCGCGACAAGGAAGACGCAGAACCGTTGTAGAACCTTTTATACAATAATCTGCTTCCCGCTAGACCACTAGCAGCGGAACGATGGTTCTCCCACTCACATTGATTGGAACCGGAATAGATGGTACCATCCTCATTCAAGTAATAGCGCTGCAACGGTTCGTTCGTAGCGCCAGAAACATTATTCTGAATATTGCGAACCTTGTAATACTCGTACTGATAACCTTCTTTAGATAGTGAATTAGCATTACCAGTATTCTTGATGCCCGCATCTCCTAAAAGTTCACGAGCAGATGCAAGGAATACCTTATCTGTTGACAACTCGGCATCTATTGCGAAGTCTGAACCGCTCCATTCAACAGTTGCTTTCTTGACTGAAACCATATTGGTCTGTAAAGCAGATGGAATCTTATTCCAGATGCGGCTATTTGTTATATTGCTATAGCTGGATGCGTACTGCATACTCGGGGGATTCATTTCATTTCTTATCAACGAAGTCTTCCAAGTTGGGTTATTATATCCACGATTGTCTAGCGACTTAGACCAGAACCGCCATCCCATTTCTCTGTTATCTATCCAAGCAGAACCATCAGGATAAGAATTTGTCTCATTCACAGGTCCATAACCAGGTTCAGGTCCTGACTGAGTTAATGCCACGCGTTTTCTATTATTAGCGTCATCGAGTACGACATCAGGATAGAGCAGACCGCTGAACTGGAAGGTAAGACCAGCTTTGCCAGTATTGTCAGCCCTGTCATCATGCAAAAGACCAACAATGTCTAGGTCGTAGCGAATAGAGTCTTGCACAGCCAGTTGCTCTTCTGTAGTAGCCGTATCAGGACCAGAGATGCCCTTAATCTCGTTAGGCACCTTCCAAGATGTACCCCATGTGGTGCGGCACTCATAGGCGCTCTCGTCCTTGATGTAGTTCAGATACATGCCGTAGTAAACGGAATTTTCGCCATTTTTGGTGATATCGTTGGAGTGGTTCTTCACGTCAGTAAGGCTAAAGCACTCGTTCGTGCCTCTATCAATCAGATAAAATGCCGAGTTTTGTTCCAGCTTTGCGTTGGTAGCTTCTTGGTTTATCGTACCGTCGCCATTACGCACGGTCAAACTACCTTTTGGCACATATTCGGATATGTAATACTTCACGTCTACCAGCTTATGGAAGCTGCCATCAGCAATAGAATTAAGGTTGGCGGCGTTAAACTGTACGTCCTTGTTTCCCGCCGTGGTTGCCGTAACCACATTGCTGTTATCGGTATAGGTAGGCATCTTGTAGTAATCGTTAGAGTCGTCGGTGTTCGTCAGGTTCAGCCGCCACGTGCAGTCAAGCTCGCCATTAGAGCCGACCAAGAACAAGTCGTTGGCAAACTTGGTATAGGTACCCGCAACCAAGCTCTCGTCTGCGTCGGTATCAACAGCCTGATCGGGGCGAGTGGTTGGATACAGCGAAAACCAATTCTTGTAGTTCGCACCGAAGAAACGTGAGTCGTTAGTAACCTCTTCAGTGGGGCTAACTGCTTCGAACATGTCTTGCCACGTAGAATCGGTGGAACCGTTAATCTCGATGCCCTTCACCATAAGAGCAGTATCGCCCTTGTTCTGTATCTTAAATCCTTGGGTGATGCTATCGGAGGGATTGGCAATATCGTAACCCTCAGTGCCACCGAAGGTGACTACAACAGGAACGGATACGTTAATGGCTTGGACGGCGAGTGGGTCTATGCCTTCGTCGCTTTGTTCAACAATGGAGCCATTCGCCACACCCTCCACAGCATGAGCCGTACCGGGGATGAGCGGAAACATCGTCAGCGCAAGAGCGGCAACTGTCACCCCCGATATCATCCGTTTGGTCAAACTCGTTGTCTTCATTTCCTTCTTCCTTTACTACTCGTGGCACGCACGTGCCTTGTCCCTATGTTTATCGGGTACCTTGGATACGTGATATATCTGTATGAATTGGGGCTTTGGGGTTTTATGGTTCGAGAAGCGTAAGCGTCTCTGAACTGATGGAACCATCTGGCTGCAATCGATCGATGTCGATTGCCAGACTTATATGGAAGCGCATATTGCCTTCAGAAAGCGCAGTTATCGTTCCTGCGTCTACATCTATAGAGAACGATTTGGCAGGGTAGGTTACTACGGGATACACATCCCCGGTTGCGTAGATATATCCCTCTCCATTGAAGAGCGAAACGGTGTCCCCAACGCAAATATCGAAGGTATCAGAGCTCAGCTTCACGCCAAAGGGATGAAAAGTATTGCCAGTTGCAGGCACTCCCGTCTTCCAAGCGTACTCGTTTGCTTCGTTGTAGGGTGCGTATACATGAGCGTTGGTGGTGCCATCTAAAGCGTTCGCGGCTACCGCCGCCGTACCCCGCGCATCCACAATTGTTATACCGTCGATGTTGGCGAAAGCTTCGTCATCTATGACTTGCAGCTGCGCTGGCACCACAAAGTTACTAAGATTCGTGTTCGCAAATGCGCGCTTGCCTATGGTTTTCACTGTGTCCGGAATATAGACAGCCTCAAGATTAGCAAGACCATCAAATGCGCCACCGGCAATGGTAGATACGGTGTATTCCATGCCCGCTACAACACCAGCGTCAGGTATGACAACAGCCGACGGAATATCCTCGCCCGCCCAGCCTACTGCTAGCGTGTAGTCGTCTTGCAAGGTAAATGTAAAGCCGCTTTCGTTTTCTTCAGGGCTTTCAACTTGACCCGGTGTTGCCGGGTCAGCAAAGTTGCAAAACCCTACCGCTTCCCAAGCAGCTTTAGCAGCATCGTGTTCATCTGCAGAAACACGCAGGGCAACAGTAGCACCCTGTACAACAGCGCCTGCAAACGCTGGGTATATATCGTAGGTGCCTTCAATCTGGCTGGAAACTCCAGCTTCAATGGCTTTAACTTTTCCATCTGAAACGATGGTTGCCAAGCTTTCGTTTCCCCAGAAAGCACCTTCTGCAA
>NZ_JAAKEF010000021.1:0-34465 GCF_011039055.1 Adlercreutzia sp. ZJ154 | reverse complement strand
CCGCTCACATAGGGTGCTTTATGTTTTCTTGGATAAATCAGAGTATGTATCAGCCGCCCATGAGGCGGTTTTGTTTTATATAGACTTTGTGAGTGATAAGAGGGATGCGGTGTGCGATATAATCGTATCCTAGAAAAACACACATGAGGAGCGTAACTTTGAGTACTCGAGCTGACGATATTAGACAACAAGCTGATAAAGCACTTAAGAACACAAAGCAGTTAGAAACGCATATAAACAACTTAGAAGGATCTTCTAGGAGAGATCGTCAGCAATCTGCGGCAGTTATCGCAATAGTTGCTAAAGAGAATCCTGAGTTAATAGAGCCGTATACTAAAAGCGTAATAGATGCTCTAAATAGACCAGAGGCGCAAACGCGCTGGGAATGTTTAGATGCTTTATCTGAGATTGTTCAAATAGACGCACGCTCTTGTGAGCGGGCTGTACAGGGTGCAGAAACGGCATTGTATGATGAAGATAGCGGACCGTTGCGTTTAGCGGCCATGCGTTTCTTATGTCGCTATGGAGCTACTACTGAAAATCGTTCGGAGAAAGTATGGTCTTTGATAGATGAAGGCATTCAGTGTTATCACGGCGATTTGGAATTTCAGGATATGCTGATAGCTGTTGTTGATTTTTCTGCAGGTAAACTTTCTTCGCAGGTGAAAGAAGAACTTGCGGCAAGGATGAAATTCGATGCTGAAAATGGGAAGGGAACGCTGAAGAAGCGCGCTTCTCAAATTGTGGAAAATCTTAAATGATTTTATGCAGGGATGTTGAGTGTTGAGTGGCGAATAACTCGGTTTAGAAGCTGCGCAACTCTCGCTACATTGTCTGCCATTTAGCGACTAAATAGAAGCTTTGTTTAACCTGCTGTAGAATGTGTTGCTTTTCTTAAAGAGAGGGTAGGTATATGCGGCATACGGTTACGTTAATTCCGGGAGATGGGATTGGAGTTGAAACTTCTGCTGCCATGCAGCGCGTTGTTGCGGCAAGTGGCGCTGAAATAGAATGGGAAATAGCACAGGCTGGAGCAGCATGTATTGAAACATATGGTACTCCGCTACCGGAGGAGACTATAAATTCTGTCAGGCGTAATAAGGTGGCAATAAAAGGTCCGTGTACAACGCCTGTCGGTACTGGCTTTCGCAGCGTGAATGTAGCTTTGCGGAAAAGCTTAAACCTGTATGTAAACTTACGTCCGGTTATGAGCATTCCGGGAGCTGGTGGTCGCTATAGCGATGTAAATTTAGTAATAGTACGTGAAAATACTGAAGACTTATATGCGGGTATCGAATTCGAAGAAGGTACAGAAAAAGCACTAGAACTTATTGATTTTATAGACAAGCAAGGTGCAGGGCGCATTGCTAAAGATTCGGGGATTTCGATAAAGCCGATATCTATAACCGCTACAAAAAATATTGTAGATTTTGCTTTCAACTACGCTATTAAGCAGGGAAGAAACAAAGTAACTGCTGTTCACAAAGCAAACATAATGAAATATTCCGATGGTCTATTTTTAAGAGTTGCTCGCGATGTAGCAAAAGACTATGAAGACCAGATAGACTTTGATGACAAAATAGTTGACGCTTTCTGTATGAATATGGTGATGGATCCATCGCAATTCGATGTAATTGTGTTTCCTAATTTGTACGGTGATATTGCAAGTGATTTGGCTGCTGGTTTGGTGGGTGGATTAGGGCTTGCGCCCGGGGCTAATATCGGCAAAGAATATGCTGTATTTGAAGCGGTGCATGGAAGCGCTCCAGATATTGCTGGTAAAGACTTAGCCAATCCTACGGCGCAAATACTTTCCGCTGCTATGATGCTAGATCATATTGGAGAGCGAGAAGCTGCTTTGCGCATTCGCAGCGCTGTATTGGCAGTTTATGCGCAAGGGACGCATTTAACCGGCGATATCCGCGTACCTGAACGCAAGTGCGAACCTGCCACATGCAGTTCGTTTACAGATGCGCTGGTTCGTCAAATTGAAGCAATGTAGGGTATTGTTTGCGACAGAGTGTTGCATATTGTGGCAAGTGGCAAACAATAATAAGTACCTGAAGGGATAGGTGTTCTAATGATCGACGGCCTTGAAGCCGAATTGGAAGTTAATGGGAAAATTTACAATTATTATCCTGTCGGTCAGATAGAAGGTGCTGATAAGCTGCCTTTTTCGCTAAGGGTACTGCTTGAAAATGTTCTGCGCTGTGCTAGTAATGAAGAAGATGCGCATCGTATGGCGCGATATATAGTTGATGCGGCTAATGCTGGTAGCGTTGGTGAAGAAGTAGAATTCAGTCCGGCGCATGTTTTGTTCCAAGACTTTACGGGCGTACCGGTGTTTGTTGATTTTGCAGTAATGCGCGAAGCATGTGCAGCGCTTGGTGGTAATTCCGAGAAGATTAATCCTCAAGTACCGTGCGATTTGGTAATAGACCATTCGGTTATAGCTGATGTTGCAGGGCGTGCGGGTTGTATGGATGAGAATATGCAGCTGGAATTCAATCGCAATAAAGAGCGTTATGAATTTTTAAAGTGGGCTCAAGAGTCGTTTAGTAACGTGCGTATAGTGCCGTTTGGACAAGGGATTTGCCATCAGTTAAATATAGAACAATTCGCTAGCGTTGTTATGACGCGGTCTATGCCCGAGAAAGAGCTTGCGTATTTCGATACTTTGGTTGGTACTGATTCTCATACTCCTACTGCTAATGGCATAGGCGTTCTAGGTTGGGGAGTTGGTGGAATTGAGGCGGAAGCTGCGGCATTAGGTCAGCCAATAACGACACTGGTTCCAAGAGTAATAGGTATTCATCTTTCTGGGAAACTGGCATCTGGCGTAACGGCTATGGATGCAGCGCTTACATTTGCTGAAAAACTGCGCAAAAAAGGGGTTGTGGGTTGTTTTGTTGAATGCTTTGGACCCGGAGTGTCTGAACTGACTGCTACACAACGTGCATGCATATCTAACATGACACCTGAATACGGGTGCACATGCACGCTATTTCCAATTGATGATCGCACTCTAGATTTTTTGCAAACTACAGGCAGGGATGAAAATGAGATTGCGCTTGTAGAAGCGTATTCAAAAGAGCAAGGTTTTTGGAATGACTACGACGGGGAAAACCGTATATATTCCGATATTGTACACATTGATTTAGGCGAGATAAAACCAAGCGTGTCAGGACCGAGCAGACCGCATTCCAGATTCGATTTAAAAGATGCAAAAAATAGATTTTCTGGCATTTGCGCCGACCGTAAGCTGGATATAAGCAAAAAGGTTGTAGTTCAGATAGATGGTCAGTCGCATGAATTAACTCATGGTGCAATAGCTATAGCTGCTGTAACTAGTTGCACGACGGCAACTGATGCAGAGATGATGCTTGCAGCTGGAATTCTTGCCAGAAATGCGGCAAATAGGGGATTGGTGCCCGCGCCTTGGGTAAAGACAATTCTGGCACCGGGCAGCCATGCGACAAAACTTTTATTGGATAGAGCTGGTCTTTCGGCAGGCTTAGAGAAGCTTGGTTTTTATACTTGCGGTTTTGGGTGCATGAGTTGTATTGGGAATTCAGGACCTTTAAGTGAATCTATGCATGCTATTGCGGACAAAATAGAACTAGCAAGTGTGCTTTCTGGAAACAGGAATTTTGAAGGACGCATTTCGCCGGATGTATCGCAAAACTACTTAATGGCACCTGCGAACGTTATAGCGCACGCAATAGCTGGAACAGTGGATTTCGATATGGACAGGCAGCCTTTAGGTGTGGATGCAGATGGTAACGAAGTTTATCTGCATGACATATTGCCAGATCCTGATGAACTTGCCGAATTTGTTGAGAGATACGTTACACCAGATTTATATGCGCAAGGATCGCGCGGGTTATATGATGGGGATATGCGTTGGAAGCAAATTGAAGCTGAGCCTAGCAGTTCGTTTAATTGGGATGCTAAATCGACATATGTGCGCCGCCCTGAATTTTTTGATGGCATGCCAATGGTGGTAAAAAATGTTGCGCCTATAAAAGATGCTCGCATATTGGCACTTTTGGGCGACTTTATAACTACCGACCATATTTCTCCGGCAGGTGCAATACCTATAAATTCGCCGGCAGCTAAATATTTGCAGAGCTATGGCATTGCGTCGCAAGATTTCAACACTTATGGAAGTAGACGCGGAAACCATGAGGTTATGATGCGTGGCACTTTCGGTAATGTGAAGTTGCAGAATATGCTGGCGGATGGAAGGCGCGGTGGGTGGAGTCGCGATATGCTTACCGGCGAGATAATGCCCATTTTCGATGTGGCGCAGCATTACATGACTGAACATATACCGTCAGTAGTTATTGCGGGAAAGATGTACGGTAGTGGATCGTCGCGTGACTGGGCAGCAAAAGGTCCAATGCTTATAGGCGTGCGTGCTGTTATAGCGGAAAGTTTTGAGCGTATTCACAGGTCAAATTTGATCGGCATGGGTGTACTTCCGTTACAATTTCTAGATGGAGAAAATGCCGAGTGTTTGGGCATACGCGGCGATGAGGTAATTAGCATTGATAGCGTGGACTTTTCGGCAGGGCTTCCGCATCCTGCTATTGTTCATGTTATTGCGAAGCGCTCAGATGGTGATTCGATCGAATTTGATGTTACAGTAAGGATAGATACTCCTACAGAGGGCGATTACTATCAGAATGGCGGAATTCTACAGTATGTATTGCGCAATTTAGCGCATGAACAAAGGAGCTGATGTGGCTAAATCTGGATTAGAGTCTCTGCTTGAAGCGTTGCGCATGAGCGGAATGAACACTGATGGCATGGGTGGCGACCGTGCCAAGGGCGCATCTTCTGGAGGCGCGACGACAGAAGATAAGGACACGTCGGGCACCTCGGCGGGAGGTAAAGGGGATACACCTCATATAGATCTTTCGTTTTTGGATAATGTAAAAGGGCCTAGCAGCAAGCGGGGTTGGATTATTTTTGCCGTGGTTGCGGTGTTGGTTTTAGCGGCGCTGTACTGGTGGTTCCATCCGCCTATCAGCATTAACTCTGTTGAATTATGGATGGTAGTCGGCATTATTTGTATTGTGCTTGCGCTGTTTTTCTATAACAGGCGCCGCGAATATAAAAACGGTGGCGGTAAATATGAAAAAAGTTCAAGTAAGCAAAAACGCTATACAGTGTTTATGGCTATACCGGTTGCTGTAATAGTTGTAGGTTTGTTGGGCGGCTTGTTTAGTAATGCGATAATTCCCGGAAATGCGGAGAAATATTCGTCTGTACTTGAAACTGACACGCTAGACTTCGCGGAAGATATTCACGAGGTAGATTACAACCAAATTCCTGTTATTGATAGAGATTCTGCAATTCTTATTGGCGATCGCGAAATGGGCTCTATTCCTGAATATGTTAGCCAATTTGAAATATCGCCGCTGTATAGTCAGATTAATTATCAGGGTGCGCCTGTGCGTGTAAGTCCGCTTGGATATGCTGATTTATTCAAGTGGTTCACAAATCGCGATGGAGGTATTCCAGCGTATTCATTGGTGAATATGACCACGCAAGATGCCGAAATAGTGCGCTTAGGTGAAAATCCGATCTACTATTCGCAGAGCGAACCGCTGGCGCGCAATATTGATCGCTATGTGCAGTTGAAATATCCGTTTTATATATTTGATGAGCTTTCATTTGAAATAGATGAAGAAGGTCATGCTTGGTGGATTTGCCCTGTACGTACATTTACCATTGGTTTGTTCGGTGGTTACACCATTGATAAAGTAGTTCTTTGCGATGCCACAACTGGCGAGTGTAGCGAAATGGCTGTAGAGGATGTACCGCAATGGGTAGACAGGGTGTTCCCAGCCGAGCTGCTTATAGAGCAGTACAACTGGTACGGTGCTTATCATAATGGGTGGCTAAATTCATTCTTAGGGCAAGAAGGCGTTGTACGTACCACTCCCGGTACCGATGGTACGGTGGGTTACAACTACATTGCTAAAGACGATGATGTGTGGGTATACACTGGAGTTACTTCAGCTACGGCTGACAATTCCATAGTTGGGTTTGTGCTGGTAAATCAGCGCACTCAAGAGTCGCACTTCTATAGCGTTTCGGGTGCTACTGAGGCTTCTGCTATGAATTCCGCGGAAGGGCAGGTTCAGAATTTACGCTATACGGCAACTTTCCCGCTGTTGATTAATGTAGCGAATCAGCCGACATATTTCATGGCATTGAAAGATGCGAGTGGCTTGCCTAAGAAGTTCGCAATGATAGACATACAGCGTTATCAGAATGTGGCAGTCGGCGATACTGTGGCTGATACGCAAACGGCATATGAAGCGCTGCTGGCTACGAATGGAGTTTTAACCGATACAACCGACCTGACCGATGTGGAGGAAGTGACGGGTACAATATCGGCTATTGCGCAGGCTGTTGTTGGCGGTAATTCGCATTTCTACATCTTAATAGAGGGGCGTGATGAGTTATTTGATTTCGCATTACCGGGCTTGCTTGAGATAGTTAAGTACAAGGTGGGCGACGAGATAACTTTCACATATTTGAAGACGGAAAATGAGGCTACCGTTTATTCCATTGTGGGCAAAGATGGTGAAGTAATTACTACTAGCACTAACAATAGCGACAACACGGCGGATGCGGGTGCGGATGCGGGTGCCACGGAAGCACCCGCAGACGATGCGGCTGGTGAAGCGGCAGCTTAATATGTAGGTAATAAAGGAAATTTGTAATGCCTAACAAAGAGCAGAAGATTACAATTAGGAAAATTCAGGCCGAGCAGACTAAACAAAAACTTATACCTTGCACTTCGCGGGAATACTCGATTGCTTGACAATTAGCGTAGTTATTAGCACAGGTGATAACAATTTGCTTGTCGTGCACTTATTTAATTGATGTATGATTTTAATACGCTAGTGCGACGTTTATCTGCTGGGTTTGGGGGTGTAGCTGGCGCTTAGATCATGGGTAATGTTTTCCGTGTACTGAAGCGCGACATTCTGCGCCTGTTAAAAGTGCCACCAGCTATGGTGGTTATAATCGCGCTTTTGGTGCTGCCATCTTTGTACACATGGTATAACGTTCGGGGTTTTTGGGATCCTTATGAAAATACAGGCGATTTGCGCGTTTGTGTAGTAAATGAGGATGCGGGTGCTGACAGCGAACTTACTGGCTATGTAGATGTTGGTCAGATGATAGTGGACGAGTTACACAACAACCGTCAACTAGATTGGCAATTTCCAAGCTATGACAATGCGATGGATCAGCTTTATTCAGGCGAATGTTACGCGGTGTTCGTAATTCCCGAGGAATTTTCAGCTGATTTACTAACGCTTACTACAGGGGATTTTAAGCAGCCCAACATAAAATATTACGTGAACGAAAAAATTGGTCCGGTTTCTCCGAAAATAACCGACACTGGTGCAAACACGCTAGATAATACCGTGAATTCCGCATTTGTAGAAACTGTAAGTAAGAAGGCGGCTGATGCTATAGATGCGGCTATAGATGATTCGCGTGATAAAGTGGATGCTGCGCGCTTAACTGCATCGGCGCGCATATCCGAGGCAGAAGCGCATATTCAAGATGCAATTTCTGCGGTGTCGGAGCTTTCGTCTGGTGCGCAACAAGCGAAAACCAACGTGGATAAAGCGAAAGCGCCGCTTGATACAGCGCGCAACGAAATTAATCATGCTTCAGATGCTTTGCAGGCTATATCTGATTTAGCTACAACTTTGCAAGGCGACTACTTGAAATTCTCTGCCAGTTCGGTTCCCGCTATTTCAAGTGCTATGCAATCTGCTGCTGATGCCTATGCCGAGGCGGTTATCGCGCTTGAAGAAATACCAGTCCAAAGTCCGGAAATACAGGATATTATTCGTCGGCTTCGCGCATCTGCCGATAAAGTGCAAAGCGATGCTGCGAAGTATTCGGATGTACTAGCCAACGAAATAGCACCTGCGTTTGGCGCGGGGCTGGGAGAAATAGCTGGCGCATCTGGGCAAGCTAGCGGATCGGTGGCTGCGCAAAAAGTGTTAATTGCACAAGCTGATAACATTTTAGCCAACATGGATTCTACGCTTGAATCCGTGGTTGATGCTTTGGCTCAAACTCAAACTTTATTGAGCGATTTGGCATCTAATCTAGATCGCGTTCAAACAGACGTGCTGGCATTAACTAGTGCGGATGCTATAACAAGTATTCTTGGCGAACAGACGCTAGATGCGCAGAAAGTTGCGGAATTTATCGGGGCTCCTACGCAGTTAACAACTGAAAAATTGTATCCGGTAAATGCTTATGGTACAGCTATGGCACCGCTTTTTATGAACCTGACATTTTGGATTGGTGCCTTTATGCTTATGGTTGTGCTTCGCCAAGAAGTTGACGATAAAGGCATCAAGAATTTAACGCTTACGCAGCGCTATCTTGGTAGATATTTGCTTTTTGCAATAATGGTGATATTGCAGGCTGTAATATGCTGTGCAGGACTTCCTCATCTAGGCGTAGAGATTGCAAACTTGCCGGCACTATTTTTCGCTGCGGCAGTAGCATCTCTTGCATACTTGAGCATAATCTACTCGCTTTCAGTTACGTTGCAACACATCGGAAAAGGCATTTGCATAATCTTGGTGTTCGCGCAAATTCCGGGCGCTACTGGCTTATATCCTATAGAGATGACGTCGCCCTTTTTTCAGGCTATATATCCGCTGCTGCCGTTCACGTATGGCATAAGTGCAATGCGTGAATCGATATGTGGATTTTACGGTTCGCAGTACGCTGTTGATATTGGCATTCTGATGCTTTATCTGGCTGTGTTCATGACAATTGGCATTCTTGTGCGACCGCTGATGTCGAATGTTAACAGAATGGTCGCGCGCCAGATAAAAGAAAGCGGCATATTCAACGGCGAAGATGTGGAAGTGCCTGTGCGTCGCTATCGAGTTTCGCAGGTCATTCGCATACTTTCCGACCGTAAAGAATTTCGCGAAGATATTAACAGGCGGTATGCGCGTTTCAAAAAAGCGTATCCGTGGCTTATTCGCGGGGCAATTATAGCTGGTGTGGCTATTCCTGTTGTGTTAACTGTAATTTTTTCATTTGGCACCACAGGGAAAGTGATGCTGCTAACGCTTTGGCTGGTATGTCTGATAGCGGTGTTCATTTTCCTTGTTGTTGTAGAAAGCTTGAAGTCTAGCTTTGAGCGACAAGTGCGTATTGACAATATGAGCGACGAAGAGGTGCGAAATCTTTACTTGGCGAGAAACGCTACTGAATATGCCGGTGTAGTGCATGGTCAGAAGCGATCGAAGCGCGATGCTGTGGTATCGGGCGGTGATGGCGATGAGTAATATTTGGAAGCTATTTACGGGCGATGCGCGTCGTCTTTTCGCCAATGTGGTCAGTTGCATAATAACTATAGGACTTGTGGTTATGCCATCAATATTCGCTTGGTATAACCTGATAGCTTGTTGGGATGTTTTCGACAATACGGGTAACTTGACGGTTGCTGTAGCCAACGACGATGAAGGCTACGAAAGCGATCTTATGCCATTGCGCGTGAATATAGGCGATATGGTGGTTTCGGCATTACGCGCTAACGATCAAATAGGATGGGTTGTTACAACTTCTGCTGATGCTGTGGATGGTACAGCAAGTGGGAAATATTATGCGGCGGTTGTGATTCCTAAAGAATTCAGTCGAGATATGCTGCGTTTTTATACTGACGATTCCGAACACGCTCAGATAACGTATTACGAAAACGAGAAGAAGAATGCAATTTCGCCAAAGATAACAACTACTGGTGCAGATACGGTGTCAAGCGAAGTAAATACAACGTTCGCCCAGACGCTGACCGAGGTAATGCTGAGCGTGGCTGAATCGATTAGCAATTATTCCGATAAGATGGATGTGGATGGACAGATTGCTGCTTTGGCAGGGCATGTGAGGTCAATGGCTGACGATATGGATCGCGTAAGCCATGTCGTGGAAATGTATGCCGGTGCGCTGCGTAATTCGCAGAATCTTTTAGACGATAGTGCTGAACTTATATCTTCTGTACAAACAGAGGTAAAAGCTGTTATGGATAAGGCTGGGGGTGCTATTGATGGTCTTGCAGATGCGCCTGCCAATATGGAAGGTGTCAAGCAAAAGATGGAAGAAGCGCTTGATGCGGCGCAGACCAGCTTCGACAAATTCAAACAGGCTTTGGAAAATGAGGATTTTATATCGCTTATAGGGGATGAAGCAAAGCAGCGGATAGAACAACTGGTAGCTGATTCGCAAGCTAAAATGCAAGAAGTGCGCGATGATTACGAACGGAATTTGAAGCCTAATTTGAATAGGCTGGCAACGGATTCAAAAGCTTTGGCAGCTGATTCGACGGCTGCTATAAAGGAACTGTCGGCTATGGCATCGAGCGTCTTTGGCGTTGTTGATTCTGCACATGGAATATTGGACGGTGCTATATCGAAAATATCGGACGTTTCTTCTGGTCTTAGTGAGTCTAGTGTAGAGATGCGCGAATTGGCAGATGGCATAATGGAGGCTTTAGCATCAAAGGACGTTCAGCAGTTGAAGAATTTGCTTACGTCTGATACGCAAAGCCTATCTAAAGCAATGGCTGCACCGGTGGGAATAGAGCGGATTGCGGTGTTTTCATCTGAGAATTTTGGATCGGCTATGGCGCCTTTTTATACTGCGCTTGCTATTTTTATAGGGTCGCTGCTGATTCTCGTTGTTGTAAAACCTAAAGTGTCGAACATAGCGCAGCACAAGTTGAAAGATCCCAAGCCGCGTCAGATGCTAGTAGGTCGCTTTGGTTGTATGGCATGTTTGTCGTTGGCGCAAACCACTTTGATGGGTGTGGGAAACGTCTTTTTCTTGCAAGTTCAAGCTGTTCACCCGTGGTTGTTGATGCTTATTATGTGGGTTGCAGGGCTTGTATTTACCTTCATTATATATGTGTTAGTTTTGGCGTTTGCAAATCTGGGGAAAGCCATTGCGGTTTGTTTGTTAATAGTGCAAGTTACGGGTTGCGGCGGGTCGTATCCGTTGCAGATACTTCCAGAATTTGTGCAGTGGGTTAGTCCGTTTTTGCCGGCAACGCATGCGGTTAATGCTATGAGGGCGGCAATGTTTGGTGTATATCAGGGTGATTTTTGGATGCAGATGGGCGCGCTTGTGCTATTTCTTGTTCCTGCGGCACTGATAGGGTTTGTGTTGCGTAAGCCTTTTGAGCGCTTTATGAAATGGTATGTACGCACCGTGGAATCGACAAAGATAATCGGGTAATTCGGGCAATTCGTTTGTTATAGCAAAGATAATCGGATAGTTTGCTTGTTATTTTCCGCGTATGCTGTAGAATAGTTGGGCTGCTCATTCGAGTGGCAAATTGTAAGTTAGTTCTGCTGCTTAAGACAGCTGGTACCCCAAGGGGTTTAATCGCAGACGCGGCCCGCCGAGGCGGTTGTTGGCATGGATTATGTCGGCTCCTGCTGTCTTTGTGCGGTGGGAGCCGTTTTTGTTGCGGCTACCAAGTCGATTCGGCAGAACGCTTAGATGCCTTAAGGAGGTGAAACGTTTATGCCGAATGCTGAGAACAAGCAGATGCTTGAAGACATAAAGTCTGATATTCAGGCGGCTGGTGCAATGTGGGTTGTAGATTATCGCGGTCTTACTGTGAAAGATATACAGAGCCTTCGTCGCGCCGTTCGTGAAGCTGATGCGCAGATGAAAGTCTACAAGAATACCATTATGCATATTGCATTAGCCGAGCTTGATTGCCCCGATTTGGATGCAATTTTAGCTGGACCTTCCGCGTTCGTATTTGCTGGTGAAGATCCGGTTGCATCTGCTAAGGTGCTGCGCGACTTCGCCAAGGGCAACGAGAACTTGGAGATTAAAGGCGGCATGATGGATGGCGCGTTCGTCGATGCGGCGCAAGTAAACGAGATTGCTGCGCTACCTTCGCGCGAAGAGCTTATCGCCAAACTGCTTGGTACTATCAACAACCCGCTGGTCAAGACAGTGCGTGTGCTCAATGGTCCGATGGAGGCTTTTGCTCGCGTGGTGTCAGCCATCGAGGAACAAAAGGCTGCGTAAAATTCGCGGCGGCAGCTTAAATGCTGCATAAAGTAAATATTTAGATGCAGGATGCATCACAACAGAAAGAGGATACAAAAATGGCTGTTACTCGTGAGGAAATAGTTGAAGCTTTGAAGGAGATGCCGGCACTTGAGCTCTCCGAGCTAGTTAAGGAACTTGAGGAAGTTTTTGGCGTTAGCGCTGCTGCTCCTGTAGCTGTGGCTGCTGCTCCTGCTGCTGGTGGCGACGCTGGTGCTGCTGCTGAGAAGACCGAGTTTGATGTTGTGCTCGAAGGTTTTGGCGACAACAAGATTGCTGTTATCAAGGTTGTACGTGAGATCACTGGTCTGGGCTTGAAGGAAGCCAAAGAGGCTGTTGAGGGCGTACCGACTCCTGTTGCTGAGGGTGTGGCACAAGACAAGGCTGACGAGATCAAGGCTAAGCTCGAAGAAGCTGGCGGCGCTGTCACCATTAAATAGTTCTTCCGAATATTTGAGCGAAGATTCTAAATCGAGGCTTCGGCGGCTTCTCGGAGACGAGGGGCTGTCGAAGCTTTCTGCTTTTTATGTGGCAGTTATAGGTTTGGGTGGTGTTGGTTCTGCGTGCGCGGAGGCTCTTGTGCGTGGCGGTGTAGGACGTTTTCTGTTTGTAGATAAAGATCGGGTAGAACCTAGCAATATAAACAGGCAAGTTATTGCATTTGTTAGCACGGTTGGTCAGCGCAAGGTAGATGTTATGCGCAATATGGCTGCAGACATTAACCCTAAGGCGCAAGTGCAAGTGCTAGATGCTTTTGTGCTTGAGGAAAATATTGCTGAATTGCTAGAGCCGTTTGGGCATCCGGATTATATAGTGGATGCAGTAGACACACTGACAGCGAAAGCGGCAATAGCGCAGTATGCGAATAGTCGCGAAATACCGCTGATATCCTCTATGGGGATGGCTAATCGTTCAGATCCGACTAAGCTTGTTTTTGCCGATTTATTCGAAACCGAAGGCTGCCCGTTTTGCCGCGAAATGCGAAAGATTGCGCGCGATAGGGGAGTGCGCAACATGCAGGTACTTTACTCTACCGAAAAGCCTGCAAAGGTGAAGCCGCAGGAGGGTGCGCCGCGCAGAGAGCGCACCGAATTGGGTACACATTCGTATATGCCGCCCATAGCTGGTCAAATGATGGCTGGCTATGTAATACAAGAGTGCATTAGGACGGAAAGCTCCACCCCTTGCACACTTTCTTGACGCTTTTTAACGCAAGGCTTACAGATCGCAGGACTTACAGATTTCCCGTTCGCATGGCGCGCATTGCGTTTAAGATGGCAAGAACAGCCACTCCAACATCGGCGAAAACGGCCATCCACATATTGGCTATGCCAAGTGCCGCCAGTATTAATACTGCGAATTTAATTCCTAATGCAAATATGATGTTTTGCCACACGATACGCATGGTTTTCTTTGCAATTTTTAACGCAAGTGCTATTTTGGATGGTTGGTCGTCCATTAGCACGATGTCTGCAGCTTCTATGGCTGCATCTGATCCCATGCCGCCCATGGCGATACCTACATCGGCGCGCATAAGAACAGGGGCATCGTTTATGCCGTCGCCCACGAATGCCACTTTGCTCTTGTTTGCGTTAGTGCCGTGATTGCTTGTTAGTAGTTTTTCAATTTCCGCAACTTTATCTTGGGGGAGCAATTCGGCACACACTTCGTCTACACCTAGACTGTTTGCAACCGCTTCGGCAACTGCTGTATGGTCGCCGGTAAGCATTACGGTGCGGTGCACACCTTCTGCGTGCAATTCTGCTATTGCTTGCTTTGAATCGCTTTTTACCGTGTCGCCAATAACGATGGTGCCGGCATAGGTGTTATCTAGTGCTATGTGTACCTGTGTTCCCGCGAAATTTTCAGGCGTAAAGGCAATACCGTTTGCGCTCATAAGTTTATCGTTGCCAGCCAAGACAGTGCGCCCGTTTGTAATTACTTTCGTGCCCCGACCACATATTTCTTCATTGCTGTCTATGCTGTGGATATCTATAGTGCCCTTATAGGCGCGCTGTATCGACATGGCGATTGGGTGATTTGAGAACGCTTCGGCAAGCACCGCAAATTCCAAGAGCTGGGCTTCAGTGAAATTCGGTGCAGGAAGTATATTGGTTACTGCGAATGTGCCAGATGTGAGCGTGCCAGTTTTGTCGAAAACCACCGTATCTACTTGCGAGAGTGCTTCTAGGTAATTTGAGCCTTTTATAAGTATTCCGCGTTTTGATGCTCCGCCTATGCCTCCAAAGAACGACAGCGGTACCGAAATAACCAGCGCGCACGGGCATGAAACTACAAGAAATGTTAAGCCGCGCAGTATCCAATTAGCCAAATTACCACCTACGATAAGCGGCGGCAGTATGGCTATAGCGGCGGCAAGCGCCACCACAATTGGGGTGTAGTAGCGTGCGAAGCGCGTAATGAAATTTTCGGTGTGGGCTTTTTTGTCGGCGGCGTTTTCTACCAATTCCAAAATGCGGCTTACGGTTGAATCTGCATAGGGTTTTGTGGTTTTTACAGTAAGCGTGCCGCTGAGATTTACGCAACCCGATATTACTTCGTCGCCTTCGTGCGCGCTGCGTGGTGCCGATTCGCCCGTTAGAGCCGATGTGTCAATTTGCGAATCGCCCGATTGGACTATGCCGTCTAGCGGAATGCGCTCTCCGGGTTTTACGATGATTTCGCTGCCTAGAGGCACGTCGTAAGGGTCAACTTGTTCTAGCTTGCCGTTGCGCATAATGTTTGCGTATTCGGGCATTATGCTCATCATGTCCGAGATAGACTTGCGCGATTTTCCCACGGCGTAGCTTTGGAATAGCTCGCCTACTTGGTAGAAAAGCATTACAGCTGCGCCTTCTGCCATGTGCGGTTCAGAGTCGGGGAAAAATACTAGCGCGAATGCGCCTAGCGTGGCTATTGCCATTAGGAAGTTTTCGTCTAGTCCGTGACCTTTCGCCAGATTACGCGCGGCTTTGATTAGCACGTCGTAGCCTGCGATTGCGTAGGGGATTAGGAATAGGATAAATTCTGCATATAGCGCATTTGCGCTGCCAAAAACTAGTTCAATTAGACCGGTGTTCTCGCAGATAAGAATTGCGAAGAATAAGACTAGGGCGAGTAGTATGCGATTGCGCCAGCGAATTTGTTTTTTGTTCATCGTGCTGTCCTATTGGAGTTGCTTTGGGTGATTAGTGCGGTGAGTGCTTATGTGGTTTGGCACTGACTACCTTACTATTGTGCAATCGGGCTCGTATTTTGTGCAGATTGCCTGAGCTTGGCTTAGGACTTCGCTGAAAGAAGCGTCGTCGGCATCTAGGGTTAGCTTGCTGGTCATAAAATTGATGCTTGCGCTGTTTACGCCTGTTAGTTTGTTTATGTCGCACTCCATTTTTGATGCACAGTTTGCGCAGTCTAGGTCTTGCAGCTTGAATGAGCGTTTCATATTGGTTCCTTTCTTGATTTATTTGTGCGCTTATTCGCAGATATGTGTCATGCCTTGCGCCAGCATGGTGTATACGTGGTTATCGGAGAGCGAGTAGATAACATTTTTGCCGTCTCGCTGGAACTTCACCAAATGAGCTTGCTTCAGTATGCGCAGCTGATGAGACACTGCGCTTTGGGTTGCGCCAATTATTTCGGCGATATCAGCCACACAGCGCGGTGTGCGCATAAGGGCGTAGAGGATTTTGATGCGTGTTGTATCGGCGAAAACTTTGAATAAGTCGGCTAGATCGTAGAGCAGTTCGTCTTCAGGCATGGCTTCAAATGGGCAGTCAGCTGTGGTTTCGACTGGCTCTAGCGGGCATGTGCAGCCACAACCGCAGTTGCCTTTTAGTACGTTTTCGGCTTCTGTTATTACGCCGGTTGTTTCGTCTGACATGATAGCTCCTAGGGTTGCTTGTTTGGGCATTCACATAAACATATGAACAACTATTCATAAGTATATGTATGAATAGGAGTGTGTCAATAGGTTTTAATCCTAAAAATGGTCAAAACTTCCAGCTTTCCACGGTCATAGCGCCGTATAGCTAACTTGAATTGTGGAGAACACTGGGCGAACAGCACTTATCGATACATTGCTGGGGTTGTGTGCCCTTTTTTAGTGTGGAAAGTCGGAAGTTTTGACCATTTTCTGCTGAAAAAGTTGCGCCTTGTGGTGCGATAGCGACGTGCGATTTGCGGCGGGTGGTGTGGTGTGATGGCGACGTGCGATTTGCGGTGGGTGGTGTGGTGGATATGTCTATGCGGGTTGAACGCAGTGATGTTCAGCGGATAACAGGTTTTTAACTATTGGGTAGCGATTGGCTGTGGGCGAGAGATATTATCAAGTGCTTGCCTATTATGCATATAAACATTCTTTGACTACTGATTGGAATAAACATGACTGATAGGCTTGCAGCATTGTGTGCTCCAACTGTGCCGCATGATATTCCCGGGTTTCGCAATTTTGGACACATTAAGCTACGCGGTGTGACGAATGCAAGAGATTTAGGCGGCATGCCAGCGGCGGATGATCGGCGAATTGCGCGAAGGCGGCTGGTGCGTTCTAGTGCGCTGCACGATGCTACTTTGGAAGATATTAAGCAGCTGCTACATATGCATGAAGTTGATTGTGTGGTTGATTTTCGCACTAATTCTGAAGTGGAGAAGGATCCCGATCCGAAGCCTTTAATGAGCGGTGTGAAGTATGTGCATTTGCCGGTTTTCACTCAGGAGGCTGTGGGTATAACTGGCAGTGGACCTGCGCGAGACTTTCGCACGCTTGTAGCGTATATAGATAAGCCGTATGAAATGATAGAGGAGCTGTATCCGCGAAGCGTGTTGGGTGCAGCAGGCATTCGGGCGTATAGCGAATTTCTGCATGATTTATTGGATGCACCCAAGGGTGCTACGCTTTGGCACTGTACTCAGGGTAAAGATAGAACTGGTATGGCTACTGTGCTTGTGGAATATGCACTGGGTGTGCCTATGAAATATATTTTGAGCGACTACTTGGCTACAAATTTGTTTGTGCGTGGCTGGGCTGAAGTTCTAAGGTCGTTATTGGCTGATAAGACAGTTGCGCGCGGGTTGGATAACGATGTAAATGCTTATGCGTTTGCTAACAAGTGCTACTTTGAGGCGATGATGACGGCGGTCGCGAATTCGTATGGATCGTTGGACAATTATTTTGTTCGGGCGTTGGATTTTGGTCCTGATAAACAAGCGTATTTGCGAGATTTGTATTTGGTTTGACGGGTATGAAGGGCAGAGGCGCTTAGAGCGGGTGCTGGCATAGCGTGCGCTGCGGGTGGCGGGGTGTGGATGGCGGTGGGGTACAGATGATGGCGGAGTGTAGATGATGGCGGAGTGTAGATGATGGCGGAGTGTAGATGATAGCGGGGTACAGATGATGGCGGGATGCATATAGCTGCGGAGCACAGGTCAATCTTGCGGCAAATATGTCGCTTTGTCGGTATAATGATTGGGTTATTTCCCGCTGTAGAAAGGGTGCTCTGTGGCTGCAAATTCCGCAACTTCGCAACAAAAGGTAATAGTCGTAGATTTTGGTGCACAGTACGGGCAGTTGATTGCTCGGCGCGTGCGTGATTTGCATGTATACTCCGAGATTGTGCCGTGCGACATAACTGCGGCTGAGGTGACTGAGGCAGCACCTGCAGCAATAATATTGTCGGGCGGACCGGCTAGTGTGTATGCGGAAGATGCTCCTGCGATTGATCCGGGCATTTTAGAGCTGGGCATTCCCGTGCTGGGCTTTTGCTATGGGCAGCAGGCTATGGCGGTGGCTTTAGGTGGCGAAGTTGGTCATACTGAAAAGGGCGAGTATGGACCTGCGTCTTTGACGCGTTGCGATGGGGGCGGCGCTGGCGGTGCGGGTGATGATGCGGATGGCGCGAGTGGAGCGGCATCGGCGTTGTTTGGGGATACGCCTGCGCAGCAGACGGTATGGATGAGCCATCGCGATGCGGTTAGCCGCGTACCTGAAGGGTTTGTTGTAACTTCTCGAACCGATGTGTGTCCGGTGGCATCTATGGAGTGTGCCGAGCGACGGCTGTATGCAACGCAATTCCATCCCGAGGTGCGCCATACGCCGCATGGTCAGAAAATGTTGGCGAATTTCTTATTTGATATTTGCGGGCTTGTGCCGGATTGGACTATGGATTCTATTATTGAGGATTCAGTGGCGGCTATTCGCCAGACTGTGAGCGATAATCGTGTGATTTTGGGTCTTTCGGGTGGCGTGGACTCAAGTGTTGTGGCGGCGCTATGCGCGCGCGCTATTGGGAAGCAGCTGGTTTGTGTGTTTGTGAATCATGGTCTGCTTCGCAAGAATGAACCCGAAGAGGTTGAAGAGGTTTTTACGAAGCAGTTTGACGTGGATTTTGTGCACGTGCATGCCGAAGAGCGCTATGCGCAGCTGCTGGCAGGTGTTGTTGAGCCAGAGGAGAAGCGCCGTATTATTGGCACTCAGTTCTGGAAAGAATTTTTTGCGGTTGCCGAGGAATTGGATGGCGTGAAGTTTTTGGCGCAGGGTACGATTTATCCCGACATTATTGAGAGCGGCGCGCGCAAGACTGGCGGCAAGGCATCGACCATTAAGAGTCATCATAATTTGATTCCGTTTCCTGAGGGCGTACATTTTGATTTGATTGAGCCGTTGGATCATTTCTTTAAAGATGAGGTGCGCGCGTTGGGTACGGCGCTGGGTTTGCCCGATTATATTGTCCACAGGCAGCCGTTCCCGGGACCCGGTTTGGCTATTCGTATTATTGGCGATGTAACGCCTGAGAAATTGGAGATTTTGAAGAATGCGGATGCAATTGTGCGTGAAGAGTTGGATGCGTACAACGAGCGTTTGTTTGTTGAGAGTGGTGTGCGCAATGGTGAACACGTGCGCGATGTGGCTGGGGGTCCTGAAGTAGAGCGTGCAGTGTGGCAGTATTTCGCCGTGTTGCCAGATATTAAGAGCGTGGGTGTTATGGGGGATGAGCGCACATATGCGCGTCCGATTATTCTGCGTGCGGTGGAAAGCTCTGATGCGATGACTGCTGACTGGGCTAAGTTGCCTTATGATGTGTTGGCGCGTGTAAGTTCGCGCATTGTGGCTGAAGTGCCCGGCGTGAACCGCGTGGTGTACGACATAACCAGCAAGCCACCCGCTACGATTGAATGGGAGTGACGGAAAGTGGCATGCCACTCCCTAACGCCCTGTTCAGAGCGCTGATGCATCCTCGTTAGGCACTCGTTTTGCGTCATCAGAGCGTCATCGCGACGGGTGAAAATACACAATTTCCTATGGACTATCCAAGAGCTTTTTCGTTGGTCTATGTCGCTGTTTCTAATGCTTGATAAGCGGGTCCTCCTTGCTCCAGCCGTCTGAGACGATCATAGTCGCAAGGAGGACCGCTCGTGTGCGAGAGCGGATTGCTTAGTCCAGCTAAGCCCCGCATAGTCACTCATTCACGAAAAGCATAAAACTCGGAAGCCTGCGCATGCGGATTCGCTGACGAGATCTAGTCCCTTTCGAGATCTAGGATTCTCTCGACGGCATCTAAGTCCTCCTTGCCATACCTGGCGAAAGCGACCATTAGAGCCGAGAGCCACCTGATCTCGTCGAGAAGGATATCATCGTCGAGCTGAGCTGGAACCGTGAGCGCATCAAGTTTATTCGTAATTCGCTCGGCGTAGCATCTGAGGGATTTCGCCACACGGCTGCTCGGGACGATGACCACCTGTTTGTCGAGCGCTCGCCTCGTGAGACAGTCCTGCTTCGTGAGCCCGCTCAGACGCATCAGCTAGTCGATCTCGGCGACCTGTCCCGGCGTTAACCAGAAGGTTATTGTCTTGTACCTCTTTCGCGTTTCCTTTGGGCGGCTCATCGCATTCCTCCCTTCTGCTTCGAGCGCGTTGGATATGTCATGCTGCCTCGTCGGGAAGAGGTGTGCGTAGGTGTAGGTGACCGAGATTGAGGAGTGCCCTATCCTCTCTGCGATTGCAGGAGCTGGGAATCCGAGGTCTATGAGTAATGACACATGGCTATGACGCAGATCGTGCACGCGAATCCTGGGAAGGTCGACCTTCTCTACAACTGCGCGCATCTGCTTTCTCATCTTATCGTGCGTGAAGGGAAAGATCCTCTCGTGTGATTGAATGCCCTTGAGGTACATCACGGCGCTCAGCTCCTCTTCGAGGAATGGCGGCATCTGGATGACGCGCCTGGACGTGCTCGTTTTGGGCGAGCTCATCTCGTAATGGTTTCCGACCTTCGAGATGCCTCGTCTCACCATGATGACGCCTCGATTGAAATCAATATCATCACCGGTGAGCGCGAGCAGCTCTCCTAGATGAAGTCCGCACCAGTAAAGGATCTCGAACGCGTAATGCGCGATAGGGTCGTCCTCGATCTGCTTTGCGAAGGTGAGGTACTCTGCCTTTGTCCAGAAGCTCATCTCCTTGGCCTTCTTCTTTCCCATCTTGCGAAATCCCTTCATGGGGTTCCTCTCAAGCCGATAGAAGTTGGCTGCATGGTTTAAGATTGCGTCGAGCTGGTTGTTTATCGTTCTGAGATAGGTCGGCGAAAAGCGAGAACCGTCCTTTCTGCGCATAGTTCTCATGAGATCTTGCCAGAGCAGTATGTCTTGAGAGGAGAGCTCTTCGATGAATGTTGCACCCAGATACGGTTCGATCTTATCCTTGAAGAGAACCACCTTGTTCTCCCAGGTACTCGCGGCGACCGTAGGCTTGATGTCTCTGGCATAGACTCGAAAGAACTCGGAGAGAGTCAAGGTCCTGATATTCACCTCGGACTTGAGCTTGCGCTCCCATTCTTCCGCTTCTTCTTTGGTTTTGAAGCCTCGTTTGGTAGTGCGCTTTGGTATGCCGTTCGCGTCTTTGAACCGGCATGAAGAGATCCAGCAGTTTCTTGCTTTGTCTCTATAAATACTCATATTAACTTCCTTTCTCTTGGCTAGCTTTAGCACTATGTTCTATAGCCAGTCGCACTAACGCAAAGAAAGGACGCGGAATTATGAATTGATTGGTTTAAAACCCTATTTCCACTGGTTCTCGATTCGCAATTCGCGCAAACCAGGAAAGTTGAGGAACTCGGATGGATAGGCATCTTTGATTTCGCCACGTGCATTATGTCGTTGCGACCCAAGCATGATATAGCAGGCCTTTTTCGCGCGTGTTAATCCGACATAATGCATGGCAAGGGCTTGCCCATAGGCATCATATGGCAGCTCGTCGTATTTGTAAGGTGGCATGATAAATCGATATGATTCAAGGCAAAATACGATATCGAATTCTAGTCCTTTTGCTTTGTGATACGTAAGAATATTGACCTCGTTTTCCTGAGCCGGTCGAAACCCTCCTTGTATAAGATGAAGATCTTTTACAGTGTTTTCATACGCTTCAACATCACCTTCTTTTTCTGCATCAGGTTCACAAATGCGCGCAATGGAAATGGCTAAATCGCTACTGCTTACCAGATCATCTTCGCTTAGAGAAAAGTATTTATCCACAAGCTCGAGTCCTTGGTTGCGTACGGATTTCTTTGATTCAATGGATAAGTACTTATCTATAAAATCACCGCTAAAGTGTGCGCCATCGTAATAGCTAACCAATAAATCAGAAAATACATGTCTCCATTTACTGAATCCTGAATCGAGAGGAGTGTTAATGTACTGTTTCGAAGGAATTCCTATCTGGGCATTGAATAAGTTAAGAGCTGCATTTCCTGCGCCAATAAGAGCGACTTTTGAGCGGCAGTCAACGTCATATTTCTTCATTATTGCATCAATGTTTGTAGCAATGCCTTTGGCTAATACTGCTTCATCGCCTTGCATATGGATTGCAAAAACACGCCTATCTAACTTGTCTATTGGCTCTGATGGTATCTTCAGCAGAGCAAGCGAATACGCTTGAATGGAGTTATTACAGCGATGATTCCTTGTTAATTTGAAATGATGAAATTCGTCCTTTTTTTATCAGCTCAATAAGATGATCAGGCGATTTATCCGCAAACCGAAATATAGCCTGGTCGATATCTCCTACAACTACTCCACGTAAACCGTACGATACAAGTCTCTTGAAAATGAGATGTTGGCATAGGCCGCAGTCTTGATATTCATCAATAAAGACACTGGTATATTTAGATGAGACATAAATTCGCGCTTGAGGAACAGTATCCAGAATATAAAGTGTCATAGGGCCAATGGCACTAATTGGAATTGAGCCAGAAAGCAAAGATTCGTGAAGGAACGCTCTAACATCATTATCGTTTAAAGGACGCTTTGCTAGTTGAGACCATTCAGCGCAATCGCCATTTTCTACTATTTCAAAATCAGCACTTCGACCTGAAATATGCGATATAAAAGGGGAAATAATTTCGCTGATACAAAATTTGTCAATGGTCCCGAAGAAAGAAGATGCTCGATCAATACCGAACGAATCGCAACGTTCTTCAAGCTCGTCACTAGCCTTATTTGTATAAGAAATAGCAATTATGCCTTGATAAGAAAGGAGGTCAGAAGCCTCTTGCGCAATCATGCGGACTAATGTAAAAGTTTTCCCGCTTCCCGGGCGAGCAGTAACAACCGCATTACCCAAATGCTCGATAGCCGCCTGTTGCTCGGGGGTTGGACTACTGTTCAATCGATAAACCTCTTACCTGATTCTGAATATAACGGAGTGGTGCAACAATTGGATCATCACGAAGACATGCAAGTGCTGGATTTGAGCCAATGAACCTATGCATGTTTTCAGCTTTTCGCTCTTGCATTACCTTTACGGCCTCATCTGGGTCGCCTACCCCAAAGAACCTAACAAGTTCCTCGCTTAGAGGCCCAAAGGCCAAATCGTTTTCTAGATCTTTGTGGCCGGAGAGGAAAAGACCGTGCTTTTCAAACTCATCCACAAGTTCCTTTTCTGCATTTTTTGCGCTTTCGGGCATCTCTTCTGTAATTTCCCAAGAGAGATCGCCTTTTGTTTTTTCAATGAGGGTCATTAGATTCTCATCATCAATATACTTCTCTGCTAAATCAGCAACGCGCTTCACTCCCGCCAATCGCTTCTTAAAACCATCGCTGCCTTTGAATACGTCATTATCTGTGCGCAAGGCAAAAGGAATTCCGAGTTCGATACAAGTTCGTATATAAGGCTCGAACCCGACTCCATCTACTGAAAGAATAGAAATATTACTCTGGTCAATATTTCTATCTAAAACATGAGATACAGCTGTATAGAACAATCTTTCAGACGGACCTTCAACTAAAAGGACGCCATTAGAAAAGAAAACTTCCGTAGATACGGCATTGAGCCTGTAACCCATTTTTGCCAGAGCTTCATCGACGTTAGCGCTGCAGCCGCGTACTTGACTTCCCTCGATGTCGTGTCCTGTCAGCCTAAGAATCATTCCATTACTGAATTTTTCAACAATTTGTGGCGAATGAGTTGTTATCAGCACCTGCCCGTCAATAGCAGACGATAAGTAATCAGCTAAAGAACGTTGCTGATGAGGATGGAGATGCGCCTCCGGTTCTTCTATTGCGAAAATCACGGCCTTTTCACGACGTTTAATAAGCTGCTGTTCGGACATCCAAGTTGCGAAGTATAGCTGGTTGCCGCGCCCGTCTCCGCCAAACACCAATGGAGAATCTCCGCGAAGATAGGTTAGTTGTAAGTTGTCAAGCAACTTATTCGCATCTGTGTTCCCCGCAACGAGCTTGGCGGTATATCCATCATTTCCTATTGAAAGAGCACTCATTTCTTCGTTTACTATGGAAAGAGAGTCATTAATATAGTGCAAGTTACTAATCTGATCGTTTAGCTCAATAAGGTCATCCTGAATCCTTTTAACCGATTCGTCATCCGCTGACGCTTGCTCATCGTCTCTTTGATCACGCGCAATTGCTAACAATTTGTTCTGCTGACGCTTAAGAAACGCAGAGAGATCTCTATTGCTTCCAACGTATTCAATCGCCAAATTCTTTATATAGGGTCGACCATTGCAAGGCTCTAACGTTTCTAGAGAATGACCCATGAAGAATTCATAGTCGCTTTCTGCGCTTAAAGAAAACCTGATGTATGCGATTCCATCGTCAACAGCGCCCTTTAGGGCGCTGTTGACATAGTCTTCAGAGATATCCTCCAATTTGGCCGTGATTTCAATAGAGTCAGCGCAGGAATAAATATTGAAATCAGTGCTGCTTAATTCCAGGTTACGGGAACTTAGGGACGGGTCAAAAAGAATCCTCAATGCATAAAGCAGATTGGTTTTACCGGTATCGTTTCCTCCAATAATGAGGGTCTTGTCATTGAAATGGATGGTTTCGTTGATAAAGTTTCTGAATCCTTTGATATGAAGCTCACTTATTTTCAACTCTCAAAACCTCTGTCTTTAACGGGGCACACAACACGTGCCTAAGCAACTGTTGCAACATCCAATTTCAAACCAAATGCTTTAACGACCTTTTGCACTGTATCAAACGACGGATTCCCCGTAGGAGAGAGGGCCTTATAAAGACCATCGCGAGTGATCCCAGTCTCCTTTGAGAGCTGGGTCATTCCCTTTGCACGGGCAATGTCGCCAAGAGCAGCCGCGATCACTGAAGTATCGCCATCTTCTAAGGCAGCGTTGAGGTAGGCTGCCATGTCTTCTTCTGTCGCTAGATACTCGGATGCATCCCATTTGGTTGCTTTCTTCATCTTCGTCTCCGTCACTCGTATTCTGTGTTGATCTTCTTTGCTTTTTCGATATCTTTCTGTTGCGATGACTTATCGCCGCCAATCAAAAGTAGGAGCAACTCCTTGCCACGTTGCGAGTAGTACACGCGATATCCTGGACCATAGTCGATGCGAAGCTCATATACGCCATCGCCAACTGACTTAGCGTCTCCAAGATTTCCAGTCAGCTCGATGCGCTTGAGTCGCACATTTATACGTGCTCGAGCGTCGATGTCTTTTAGACGCTTAAGCCATTTCACAAACTCTTCTGTCTGAACTAAATCTATCATGCAGTAATTGTATACTCTATTCTACACTTAGTCAAATTATGTTGAGAACGCCCAGTTCAGAAACATTGGGACAGTTGTCCCAATGGCTTTTTCTTCGATAATTCTAGATGCGGTTTACTCCTTTTGGCGATTTCGGCCGCCTTGCCCGGATTTGTAATCACTTTGTAATCATCCTGGTTCTTCTAGGTGGCTTGCAGAAGAAAGCCCAGTTCAGTGTTGGGGGATAAACGATGCGCCGAAACTTGCAGAATAGAGCGCACTCAGACGGGTTCGGAGCAGAATGACGAGCCTTTCCGAGGGCGATTTTACTCCAAAAGCGGCTTGCCACGGGTATGCCTAGCCATCGCCGTTTCGCTCTCTGTCCGCCTCGCAAAGACCCTGTTCAGGCTCTGATTCGAGGGTAACGGAGCGCTTCTCCAAGACAACTCGCGCAGTGTGCTGACGTTACTGCCCGCATGGACGAAATCGGACACTTGTGTTGCTGATACAGAGAATGCGTTTTCGCGCGAGCATTCGTCGTGGCTTTCAAGAAAGGACAACTAAGCGTGCTGCATGATGCGTCTGCAGGTTCACGACAATATGTAATTGATGATGCAATTATGTTAAAGTTGCTTTAATATAATTGCATCATGGAAGCGATAACCGACATAGAGAAGCTCCGCGAGGTCGCTCTCGACCAGCATGGGTTCGTCACCTCCTCCCAGACCGAAGAGGTGGGAGTATCCCGTCCGTCGCTCAGCTACCTCGTCAAACATGAACGCATAGATCGCCTCGAGCGAGGAATCTACCGCATTCCCCAGGTGAGCGCTACAGAGAACGATATCTACCAACTGGCGCTCCTTTGGGCGGGTGACGGCGCGTTCTTGAGCCATGATTCGGCTCTTGCCGCTTGGGACATCTGCGACATCAACCCGACCGTGATCCATGTGACCGTTCCGAAAAAAAGGCGCGTTCAGAAGCAAGGGTGCAGGAACGTGGTTCTCCATAGAGACGATGTTTCTGCGGGCGATCTCAAATGGTGGGACGGGATGCGGGTGGCATCCCCCTTCCTCTCTATCCGTCAATCGATCGAAAGGGGAGTTTCCTCCCATGTCATCGCACAAGCGATTGAACAAGGACATGCACGCGGGCTGATAGATAACAAGCAAGCGGCTAAGCTCGAAGCTGAATTGGAGGCGCGTGGAAGTGCAGGAAAATGATTTCTCGAAGAGACTCGAAGGTCTCAAGCCCAGAGGGAAGGAGCCTAGGAGCCGCAGCGTCCTCTATAGGGTAACGGGGACGTAGCCTATAATTAGTAAAATATCGCTTATCTATCTTTTTTGATAGAAACACGCAACTAAGCGGAAGTGATTTCGTGTCAGTATTCCGGCCTTGGGGGTAAGAATCGGTGACCATTTACTTTAATACAGCGTTGACGGATATTGCGCGAAGCCTTATTGAAACTAAAAGTTCATTTGATAGGATAAAGGCAGGAGACGATATTGGCCAGATATGCTCAATGGTGAATGCGCTGAGGAGCTATTGCAACGGATATGGGCACGATATTACAGCTGCGAAACAGTTAGATAGGCGAATTCGCCAAGAATACCCTGTAATCGATAGCATTGATCGTTTTCCATCGCCGAGGACATTGTATGCGCCGACGGTCAAGCCGATGTCTGAGGCCGATTCGGTGATAAACAACTTAAAGCAAGATTACTACGGAATCATGTTTGACGTCTTGCTCAAAGAGGGGTTTGTTCGGGATTTGAACGATTTTGTGGATTGGGTTGGGTAGGCTTTTCGGTTATTCGTTTGCGGCGGTCTCATGGTGATGGATAACGAGTGACGTCACGGTCTTTTGCGTACTTAGGTGGCAACGCAATTCGGGTGCGAAAGGTTATTTGCGACTATAAATCCTAAGTTACAAAAATTGCCTTGTGCAATTATGGCAGAACAATACCAATAGTGGTATAGTTCTGCCATGAGCTATTATGATGACATATACGAGATCGCGGTGGACAACTACTACCTCATATCCACCGAGGATGCCACCGAGGCGGGGATACCGCCCGTCGAGCTTGCCAAGCTTGCCCACCGCGGAAAGCTGGAGAACATCTCCCGCGGGCTCTATCGACTGACCAGGTACGTCCCGAGCGACTACGACCCCTACGCCATCGCGGTTGCGCGTTTGGGCAGCCGGGCATACCTCTATGGTGAATCCGTGATCGGCATGCTGGACCTCGCCCCGACGGACCCCAGCCGCATATTCGTCGCCACGCCAGCGCGAACGAGAAGGAAGCTTTCCCCCGGTATTCGCGTGAAGAAGCCAGGCAAGAAAGACGTTGTGACACGCTACGAGGGAATCCCCTCCCAGAATGTGGCCACGGCCATTCGCGCGGCCAGGCAGACGATGATGGATGAGAGACTGCTCGCTGCTGCGAAAGAGGCGAAGGCCAAGGGATATCTCACCACGCAAGAGTACGAAGAGCTGAAAAGGGAAATGGAGTGGCGATGAAGAGACCTAACAGCGTCAGAAACCTGGATATGGCGATCCGCCGCTTCGGCGCAAGCGAAGAAGACTACCTGGAGAACCGCACCGCAATAGCTAACGCGATCGTCGGGCAGATGCTGAGGGGCGCCGTGATGAAGGGCGGTTCGTCCCTCAAGATTCGCTTCGGCGCCGCGGGAACGAGGGCCACGACCGACCTCGATGCCGCGAGGTCGGTTGGTCGGGACGAGTTCTCCGACGGCTTCTCCCGGCGCCTCGTGGATGGCTGGGAGGGTTTCACGGGCCGACTCGTAGAAATGCCCAAAGCCCGCCCCAAGAACGTCCCCGGTCCCTACGTCATGCAGCCCTACGCGGTGAAGCTGAGCTATCTTGGCAAGCCTTGGTGCACCGTGACGTTCGAGCTCGGCCACAACGAGATCGGCGATGCCGACAATGCTGACTTCGTTGTGCCAAAGGATGCAGCGAGAATGCTCGAGGCGATGGCGTTTCCAGAGCCAGCCCCCGTACCCCTCATGACTCTGCGCTACCAGATCGCCCAGAAGCTCCATGGCGCGAGCGAGCCAAACAGCCAGCGTGCCCATGACCTGATCGATCTTCAGCTCATCATCTCGAACGGCGAGATCGATCTACATGACGTGAGGGAGGTGTGCGAGCGCCTCTTCTCGTACAGACGAAAGCAGGAGTGGCCACCAGTAATCATGAAGGACGATGCGTGGGACTCCCTCTACTCGGAGGCTGCCGCTGACCTTGACGTCTTGCCCGGCGCGGATGAGGCCGTTGCCTGGGCCAACGACCTCATCCGTCGCATCGCCACTGCGTAGAGATGCGCGCACTGAAATCCGCCATACTATCAAGCTCGGTGAGCACTCGCAAATCCCCTGCGACCATTGGTACTGGGGAAACAGGGAGTAAATCAAGGGAGTAGTCGTGCTTTTCGGGTTAAAATGGCTTGCAAAGCGGGTTTTGTAATCACCCCAGTGATTACAAAATGATTCGGATTTGACGGTAAGGGACGTACCACGATGAACTACATAACACTCAATGACACGGATTTGAATAACTCTACCATCGAATGGGAGTAGCCGAGAGGCTATCGACTCCTTTAAATCAAGCATCCAATTGGTTCGAGAGTAAAATGAAAACCATCTGTCGGACACTTTGCAATTTGCGGTTTAAGCCATCCTTATTCTCAAGCGATTGCTTTTTTCGAGTTCGCAAATAGCTTGTTCGACTTGAATTTTAGAGAAAGGTATCTCATGGGGGTTTTCTCCAAGCTATTCGGAAAAGACGGAAATGATAATTCCGCTAACACCCAATCAATGCATAATTCCATCACTCGCGCACTGGCTGGCGTCGTCTATTACGATTCAACAATGGGGCAATTTGCTCGAGCCCTCAGAGACAAAGAGTCGGAAGAGAAAATTAACAGCGTTGTATCTTCCCTGATTCAAGCCCTAATGAAAAATGGATCTGTCAGCGGAAAAGAGACTATTGAATCTTTGGTTGGAGACAAGGTTGAAAGGCTTCATAATAGCGGACTTAAGATCAAGGATTTGAACCCCTGCCTGATTAGCTTCCTTGTTTGGGCGGTAGATGACGCAAAGAAGCTAGGGTTAGACAAAGAAATAATCGATTTGCTGTTCTACGCTTTTTCGACATTCGCAGATACCGTAACCAGCGAGGAAGACAGCACAAACATAATTCGTCTAGCAACAGAAGGTTCGATGAAATACGAGCTTATCGCGAGCTATGTTGATACCGGAACCAAATCCCCTGAGTATGATTCGATAATCAATGACGAGAATAACTCGAATCCCGACGAAGACGCTTTCTCGCCTAATCCAAGAACGAGCGTCTCCTCACCAGTGCTCAGCAATGCCGACGATGCAGGGTCGCAAAAGGCAACTCCGCTGTTCAACGCGGCAATCAATCACGATTTCCTTTCGGTCCATGAGGCCCTTGTGCAAGGCGCTAATCCAAACATTCGAAGCCTTGTGGGCTACAAGGCGAACCCGTATTCGATTGACAGCGAACCAGGAATCCATGACAAAGCTCTTAATATTATGAGGAGGCAAGCACTCGATAAGACCAGATGGCCTCAGCTTTTCTATAAACCAGAGCTCGGCTTCACAAACTTGTATTTCCCCGCGATGGAGGGCGATATCGTCATAACTCACCTCCTTCTCGAAGCTGGGGCAGACCCCAACGCGCGCTCACTCAACGGATTGTTTCCGCTATACACCGCCGCAGAACATGGTCACATCAACGTTGTAAAAGAACTTATCGAGCATGGTGCCGACGTAAACCAAACCACTCCGAAAGGTTGCACGGCGTTATTGAACGCTGCGGAGGAAGGTCAAGGCGATGTTGTTGTCTACCTTCTTAAGCATGGCGCCGACCCACGAATTGCAAACGAATTCGGCAAGACGCCCCTGCAGGGTGCCGAAGAATTCGGCCACGATAGTTTAGCCGCTCTTATATACAACTACGAAGTACTCGGAGAAATGCCGAGGCCTCCTTTTGACGATGACATCTACTCTTGGAGCCGCAATATCATAGGGCGCGACGTCTCTGAGCGAGAATTCCTCGCGGCAAACTCGTTGATGCTTATCAACAGCCTGGATTCCGCCAAGGACACCGCAAAGGACGGCCCCAAACCTTCAATCGCAGTTGCAATAGCTAACGGAGACCTCGAACAACTCTCGAGAGCCATCGAGTCTGGCTGTGACGTCAACGCGAAATACGTCCATGCGGGAAAACGGATTACGCCAATAGTCGAGGCTGCTCTTGCCAACAGATACGAACTGGTCGAGGTCTTGCTTAACGCTGGCGCAGATCCGAATATCTCTCAGGACAACGGGGAAACTGCTTTGATGAATGCGGCCCAAAATGGTAATTTCTCGATTGTTTCCGCACTCCTCGAAGCAGGAGCTGACCCGAATGCTGTTTCCTATGCAGGTACCGCGCTTGCCTTAGCAGACAACATCGCAATTATTTTCGAATTGTGCCAGAAGGGCGCTGACCCCAACATTGGTGACCGCGACAACGACCTGCCAATCATCGGCTTCATCGATCAGAACAGGTACGAAGCTGTACTCGCGCTCATGATTTGCGGTACAAATCTGGATCACAGAAACAACGACGGTGAATCCGTGGTTGAGCACGCCCAGAAACACGGAAGATCAGACGTTCGTGATTTGGTAGTCGACGGAAAGCTGCGTGGCGCAACCTCTTGCAATGCGAGACTGGACCAATCTAGGGCGATTCTTGAGAATAGAATCAACAAGCTGATTGGACTCTCTTACCCGCTCAATTATTTCACCTCTTGCGAATCCCAGAAATACCAAGAAATGATTACGGATTCCCAGAGATCAAGAGCGCGTCAAGCGAGAGAGCTCGTTGACGAAGCGGTCAACAAGAAACGCAACGGCGACTTGGAAGCAGCAAACGCTTTGTACATAGAGGCGACGGCGGATGATGACATTCTTGTCGTTGACACCGTTTGGGGCTGGTTCAAAGTGCTCTTGCTTTCCAAGAATTTTGAAGACGCATACCTAATCCTCAGGTACTATCACGCCCTTGCGGCTAGCAAGAACCATCTTCTCAAAAACGAAGGTGAGCTGGATTTCGATAACACCTTCATTTCCAGCAGCTTTTTAACTCTCGAGTTCGACGCATTCACTGCGTTTTACCAGGCAACCAACACTTGGCCAATGGATAAGGAGGCTGTCGAAGAGAAGATTTCTGCTTTTGGAGGAAGCAATCTGTGGGCGAATTACCACTTGTCGCCAGATCAGTACGACTGCTTCATCAGATTCTTTGGCTATCCGGAAATGTATGAGCTGAACGGAGATGCCGAAGAGTTGTCTGAAGAGGAAAAGATTGAGTTGGCGGTATCTGCTGGAGACCCAGAAGCTCATGTGAAGCTCGCAAAAATGATCTACAAAACTGACCGAGAGAGAGCGATAGCGCTATGTGAACGCGCAGTCGAACTTGGCGACCCTAATGACGACGGATCTTTCTTCTTGGCGTGGCTTATTAGCGATAGCGACCCTGGAAAAGCACGCGGACTATACGAGAAATGTGTTGAAAATGGACGCCATTATGGAGCGGCGAACAACCTCGGCCTCCTGATCGAGAAAGACAACCCCGAGAGGGCGATTCAGCTCTATCAGATGGCGGTTGACGCCGGAAATACGCTTAATGCAGCAAGAAATCTTGCCACGCTAATAAGAGACCGGGATCCGGAAAAGGCTAAGGAACTGTACAGGATGGCCATTGATGCCGGAGATGAATACGCTTCAACATTCCAGCTAGCCATGCTTATTGAAGGCGAAGACCCAAACGGTGCTGTTGAGTTATACAAGCGCTCCATTGAGGCTGGCGACAAACGCGCGTCTTCTGCAAGAGCAGCAGAGCTGCTGAAGGGCACTGATCCGATGCAAGCAGCGGACTTGTTCCGGATGTCTGCAGAAGCGGGCAACGTAGAAGCGTACGCAAAGCTCGCTCGAATCGTGTACGAAACCGATAGAAACAAAGCTATCGAAGCATGCGAGCAAGCTGTACACAAGGGGGATGTCAACGATGGAGCCTTCTTCCTGGCATGGCTGCTAGAGAGTGCCGATGTTGAGCGATCTAAGCAACTTTACCAGCTGTGCATCGATAACGGGAATGCTTACGGCGCAGGCAGGAACCTTGGACACCTCCTCAAGGCAACCGAACCCGAGAAGGCTGCAATCGCATACGAGAAGGCCATCGAGTCCGGAAACAAGGACATGAGAGTGCCTCTCGCTAGGTTGATTTACGAGAACGATCGACAGAAGGCAGTCGACCTTTGCGAGCAGGCTGTTGCGGACGGCGATGTGAACCACGGAGCCTTCTTCCTGGCATGGCTGCTAGAGAGCACCGACGTCGAGCGCTCTAAAGAGTTGTATCAGGTATGCATAGACAACGGGTACGCCTACGGCGCAGGCAGGAACCTCGGCAACTTGCTAAGGGAGAGCAGCCCGGACGAGGCGTTGACTGCGTACAATGCCGCGCTCAAATGCGACAACGAAGAGGTGTACTTCAATATTGGTCTCGTCCAGATGTATAAGAATACAGATTTGGCAATCGAGGCTTACAACAAGGCGATTGCCGCTGGATTTACTGGCGCATCAAGCGTAAACCTCGCGCATATCTACATGCTTAGCAACCCTTCCAAGGCAAAGGAACTATACGAAACTGGCGCTAAAGAGGGAGAGACTGAGGCGCTTATCGGTTTGGTTCTTCTTGAGAGCCAGGATGGCAACAACGTAACTCAGAAGTATCTCGATGAGATCAAATCGAGAGCTAATGCCAAGGAGTCTTTCGAGTTCATGATTGACTACTTTGAAAGATTCGACAGCGCCCTTGCCGAACGCGTGAAATTACTTTCAGAAAAATAACGCCAAAGACTATGGACCCGCAATGCGGGCCCATTAATATGCGCGACTATCAAAGGGCAAGCTGTTCTGTTCATAGTTGTATCGCATAGACGACTGTCCGCGAGTTGTTGGTCTCGTAAGAGCATGTGACGAAGGCGAATACCTGCTTCCCGAGATATCCCTTATCGAGCACGACCTCACTTTCCGCCTCCTCTGCGGCCATATATTGCTCCGAACGCATTTCTGAATGCACTCAGAAGCTTTCTCAACGCAAGGATCGATGCCGATAGGGAGAACGTCGAGTTGAAGAGAGCGGAGATCGAGCAGTTTGAAATAGCCCTTCTCCTTCTTGATGATGCAGATGAAATCAAATCGTTTGACTGTAGCTATGAAGGCCCATTGACCGGGCTCAAATTATTTTTCGAAGAAAAGTCAGTAGGTGATTATTCTCTAGTTATCGATCGGGAGGCAAGAACCGTGGCCAGCGCGAACAGGCTCGGTTTCACTAATGTCTCGGAAGGTGAATCGAAGGATCTTTTTGCCTTGCAGATGGCTGATATTCTTGCAGGTCTCGTGGCTAAACTAATGAAGGCCCTGTCGCAAGGTCTTAGATACCGCAACGTAGAAGAGACAACAAGAAAAAAGCTCCTGGACGAGGGATGGTTCAAGCTTACGGACGAACGCTTCGAGCTTTATAGGAGTTTCTATAGAGTTGCAATGCGTCTTAATAATGCATGGAACAAGATATATTCGGGCGTATATACCGACGACTTAATTTGCTTTACGACCCTCCTGGCATTCGTTAATAGTTTTTCTTCTGCGAACGAGCTGAGACGCAATTTGAAAATGAGACCTGAGCATTACAACGCCGCAGTATGCGACGAGCTCATTCGCCATTACTCCATCATCAAAAACAGGCGGTCTTGATCGTATGTGTCCCAATGCAATGTGAGTCTGACAGTTCACAACAATACACAATCAATGATGCAATTATGTTAAAGTTGCTTTAATATAATTGCATCATGGAAGCGATAACCGACATAGAGAAGCTCCGCGAGGTCGCTCTCGACCAACATGGGTTCGTCACCTCCTCCCAGGCCGAGGAGGTGGGAGTATCCCGTCCGTCGCTCAGCTACCTCGTCAAACATGAACGCATAGATCGCCTCGAGCGAGGAATCTACCGCATTCCCCAGGTGAGCGCTACAGAGAACGATATCTACCAACTGGCGCTCCTTTGGGCGGGTGACGGCGCGTTCTTGAGCCATGATTCGGCTCTTGCCGCTTGGGACATCTGCGACATCAACCCGACCGTGATCCATGTGACCGTTCCGAAAAAAAGGCGCGTTCAGAAGCAAGGGTGCAGGAACGTGGTTCTCCATAGAGACGATGTTTCTGCGGGCGATCTCAAATGGTGGGACGGGATG